>CAYYZJ010000206.1:0-2189 GCA_964475615.1 uncultured Flavitalea sp.
CAAACTTTGTGAAAAGGATATTTTTCTTTTTCAAATACTGCCACTTTATATCCGGCCCTGGCCAACTGTATGGCGAGCGCAAGGCCGGCAAGTCCGCCGCCGATCATGGCTGCATCGAATTCGAGGCCGTTGCTTATGGTATTTGTTTCAGGCATTGTCAATGGTTGTAAGTCGTGAATCGTGAGACGTGAATCGTGAATCGTGAGTTGCGACAAAGAATAGCCCTACTCACGCTTCACGTCTGACGATTCACGTCTCACGACAACCAGCCACCGGAAGGCCCATTTCCATTCTACTGAAAAATGATCGATACGGGCTCTTTGCAGCAGGTCTTCCCATTCGCGTTTGCTGAACCCCCTCAGCACCGATAACGGTGCATCATTTTTTACCAGATAAGACCTGGAAAAAGCAGCAGTGAGCAGTTTGATGGAATAATAGGCAGCCGGATGCCGGTGAAGGTCGTTGATGAAAAAACCTGCCCGCGAATTGGATCGCATCCATTGCAGCATCGCCACCAGCTCATCGTCGGTAAAATGATGACAAAACAAAGAAGAAAAAATGATATCGGGCTTTTCTTCAAAAACAAATTCTTTATAATCGCTGGTTATGAAAACAGATCCCGGATCGCTGATCCTGGTTCTTGCAATCCGGATGCAATCCGGATTGATATCGATGCCAATGAATTTTGCAGTAATGTTTTTTTTATGGCAGCATTCCTGTATCGCAACCAGGTTATCGCCCCCTCCGCAACCGATCTCGCAAACCGTGATCTCTTTTTTATCTGGAACCAGTTCTTTAAACCCCGATACTGTGATCGCATGCCCGCCCAGCCTGCTGTTGATGATCTCCAGCTCAAGCATATTGCGTTCGATGTCTGCAAAAGGGATATCGTCCCGGTCTAATAATTCTTTCTGATATGAGCGTGTTGAGAAATCCATAGGTCTGAAGTCTGAGATCTGAAGTCGGAGGTCTGAGGCCGGAAATCTGATGATCTGTATTTCAGACTTCAGACTTCCAACTTCAGACCTCATTCCCTGCAATAAACGTTTCCATGGTCAGCCCCGGGCCGAAGGCTGCACCGAATATCGTATTGGGGCGTTTGTAGTCGAGATTGTTCATGATCTTATCCAGCACAAATAAAATAGTAGGGGAAGACATATTGCCGTGCTCGCTGAGCACCTCATAGCTTTCTTTCAAATGGCCGTTACTGAAATGAAGGCTCTTGTAGATCGATTCCAGTATTTTTTTTCCTCCCGGATGAATGCACCAATGCGTAATGGCATCCTGCGAGAGCCCCTTTTTTTCCAGCGCCCTGCTCACGAGCATGCCGAAATCTTCTTCGATCAGGTCGGGAATATAATTGCTTAAAGTCATCAGGAATCCTGTGGAAGATAATTCCCAGGCCATGTCTTTTTTTCCCTTAGGCAATACTTCAGCATAAAAGCCGGAAAGATGGATCCCTCTGCCTTCCTGTTCATCCGGGCATACCAGCGCTGCAGCAGCGCCGTCGGCAAACAGCAGGCTCGAGGCAATATTGTCCATGGTTGCTTCGCGCTGAAAATGCAGGGTGCAGAGCTCTGTGCATACTATAAGCACGCGGGCCTGCTTGTCTGCATGGCAAATGGCATCTGCCAGCCTCAATGCATGGATGGCTGCATAACAGCCCATAAAGTTGACGGATGTACGAAAAATATTTTTAGGCAGGTCCATAAGCTCCATGATGTGCAGATCGAGGCCGGGAGCGCTCATGCCCGTGCAGCTTACCGTGATCAGATGCGTGATTTCGCGGGGGTGTATCTTGCCGGCCGTGCAATCGCGGATGGCGTCCACCGACAAAGGCGCTGCATATTTATTGTACCAGAGCATCCTTTGCTCGAGCGAAGGAAAAGGATCGAGGTTCTCTGTTTGAGGATAGAATTTCCATTCATGCAAAGGGCGGCTGTAATCGGCAATAACGGAATATCGTGTCTTGATGCCGCTTTGATGATAGAGGAATTTCAGTTTTCGTTTATCGGTCTCCGTAAATGCATATACAGGCTGCATAAAATGCAGTATGTCTTCCTGCACATGCCGGAAGGGCGGAAGCGCAGTGCCTATGGATATGATCTTGCTCAAGACAGATGCTTTACAGTGTGACGGGGTTATTCATCAATAATACAACAATAAAGCCAAGGTTAGTGCAAGAGGAG
>CAYYZJ010000207.1:0-3471 GCA_964475615.1 uncultured Flavitalea sp.
AACGATTCACGACTGACGATTCACGTCTCTCTGCTTATCACCACTGCCGCATTGCACCCTCCAAACCCCGAAGCCGTCTTCAGGCATTTTTTCAATTCGGCGGACTGCAAGCTATGGCAAATATTCAATGGTTTTGAAGTACCCGGCTTCTGAAATCCAAGCGTAGGCAGGATGGTGTTCCGTTTCATCGATTCGATGGAAATAATGGATTCGATCAGCCCGGCGGCGCCAAGCGTATGCCCGTAATATCCTTTCAAACTGTTCACCGGAACGCACTGCAATCCCGCCATGGTAAATGCATTCGCTTCCATTTCGTCATTATATGCGGTGGCCGTGCCATGCGCAGAAATAAAATCGATATCGCCGGTTTTTATATCCGCATCCTGCATCGCGCGCTGAATGGCCTGGCAAAGCTCCTCGCCGGTGCGGGAAGGGCCTGAAATATGATTGGCATCATTGCTCACTGCGCCGCTGCTGATGCTGACGGGCGAAGCAGATGCATATTTTTTATTGGAAGAAAGGATAATGGTACCCGCAGCTTCTCCCAGGGTAATTCCGTTACGGTCGGCATCAAACGGCCTGCAAGGCTGCGGGCTGATGGCCATGAAGGACTGGAACCCTGAAAACACAAAGCGCGTGATGAGATCGGCGCCGGCAACGATCGCATTTTCATATTGCCCCGACCGAAGCATGCGCATGGCCGTTATCATGGCCAGCAGTCCCGAAATGCAGGCATGCGAAACAATGACCGGCGGATTGGCGAAACGAAAATGATCAGCGATCAGCCCGGCGGAGTGATGCAGGGCAATGCGGTATTTCAATGCCTCGCTAAAAGGCTCCGTTTCCAGCAGGCTGATATTCCCTTTGGTAGAAGAAAGAATGAAGACCGTTTTTTTATCGGCGGCATCCATCCCGCTCTGCTGCAATGCTTCGCCGATGGAAGTAATCAGCAACTGTTCAAAGCGTGTATACTTTTCCGTTATATCCGGAAAAAAGAGTTCATCCCCGTTAAACAGGGAAGCATAATGAGCTCCTGCGCCCAGACCGGCATTTTCGTGTTTCCGGATACCCGATCTGTTCCCGGCAAGCTGCTCAAAATTGGCTGCAGTGCCGGAGCCGAGGGGCGAGAGGATATGGTCGGAAACAACAAACACTGTTTTCATGATAGCTGAATTAAAATCCCTGCTTTTTCTTCCATTCTTCAAAAAAAGCAGGGTTAGTAAGCTGAAGCACGGAACTCTGACGATCCAGGAATACCTGCACCGAAGATCCGCTGGCCACCAGCTCCTGCGTTTTGGCATTGAACAGCCGGTAGCTGAATTTCAGCTTGGCTGCCAGGCAGGGAATGAACCGGGTTTCGACAATCACCTTTTCTCCGTAACGGAGCGATCGCTTGTAATCGCATTGAACGCTTACCACCGGCACAATGATATCGTGCTTATAGAAATCGAGGTATCCGATCCCGTATTTTTTTCCGAAAGCCTCCCTGCCGTCTTCAAAATAGCGGATATAATGGCCATGCCACACAATGCCCAATGGATCGGCCTCATTGAATCTTACCTGTATTTCCGTTCGATCGCTTAGTATATTCAATATTTAAGATTTAATATTTAATATTTAGAAAAATGAAGGACCGAAAATAAGCAATATTAAATCTTACCTATTAAATATCAAATCAACTCCCGTATTTTGATTTCCATTCGTTGTATTTTTTCTTTTCAATCGTTTCCAGCACGTTCTTGATAGCAGAAGCCCAGTAGTTGCGGAAACCGAAAGCCATTCCGGCCTTTCCTTCCACGCGGTCGGTAAGCAGCACTTTTTTGGTTTGCGGATCCACCAGCGTAACCCATACTGCAATGCTTTTTTCCGATTTGCTCATGGCTTCAACAACCAGCAAAATACCTATTGCTTTTTTGCCGCCGAAATCGAACCCGCTTACGATGGATTTGATATCGTCTTCCTTAAACCGGTGAAAATCGCTGGAGCTGGTGGATTTGATATCTTCCGCATTGGCTTTTTCATTTCTTTTATTCACATAGCCCAGGTCATGATCGACATTGCTTTTATGGAAAGCGCCCTTGAGATCATATTTTTTCGATTCGGTGATGATGAGCTCATTGATGCCGTCGTATTGCCTGTCGCGGATATCATTGACATTGGCCGTTGCATCGTCGATGAGCCTGGCTTTGGTAAAATCGAGGCCGTAATAAAAAGTAGGCGTTTCGCTGCTGCTGAAGAAATCCTTCAGGGTTTGGGCATTTACGGTTAATTGCAATGCAAGCAGGCTGATCAATACAAAGAGCAGGCGTCTGGAAAGGTTTTGCTGTTTCATAATGAAAGTTTATGGTTGATTGGGAATAAAAATTTTCATTTCGCAACTGGCCAGTACGGTTTCTCCGCACTGAACTTTTCCTGAAATGACCGTAACGCCAAAGATTTGATTTTTTACGGTAATTTCCGTTTCCAGGGCATCGTTTATTTTCGGCAGATTGTTGATCTCGAGGTGTTGAATAGCGCCGATATAGCCCGGCGGAACGGGCCTGTTTTCGGAAAGGCAAATATATCCAATTCTGGCAGCAGCGGTCTGGGCAATATTTTCCAGCAATGCCGGTTCGGCAAGCAACCCTTTTTCTGCAAATATATTCTCTTCCCTCACCAGCAGCCTGCTGCGTCCCGATTGTTCATCTGCATAGGTAAGCGCATCGATCATCACAAAAGGCGGCCGCTGCGGAATCAGCGAAAGTACATTTTCCGGTATCGTCATTACTGCCAAAAATTATAATAATTATACCATTGTTCGGGATATTCCCTGATCTTTTTTTCCATTTCTGCTGCAAAATCGCCCAGCATCGCATTCATGGCCGCTTCCTTCGTGTTATATTCATGATAATTTTTCATGCCGCTGGCAAAAAAATGATAATGCAGGGAAGTTTCCTTCATCGCAAATACAAAGGATACGGGCACTTTGCATTTCGCAGCCAGGATGAACGGCCCTGCCGGAAATCGGGCTTTTTCGCCCAGCAGGCTTGCAGCAAGGGTTTTATTTCCTTCCAGGAAGCGGTCGGCATGCATACAGACCAGCTCCCTGTTTTTAAACGCTTCGTCGATGGCATAGACGTGGGAAAGATCGTTGCGGATAACAATGATATGCGCATGGCTTTCGCCGGTCACTGATTTAAGGTATTCCTTGATGCGCTCATGCTCTCCGTCGAACATCACGATATGGATTTTGGTATTGAGCCTTTTGAGCAGGTGGCCGGCTATTTCCCAGTTGCCGATATGCGCGCTGAGCAGCAGCCCGCCCTGGCCCAATGCCACCATGTTGCGGAGGTGCTCCTCCCCGTCGAAATCGAAGCTGAACCGGTTAGGCATGCCCGACATGATCACCACTTTATCGATCAGCGTTTGTCCGAACCAGTAATAATTCCTGTACAGCGAGGCAAGCGCTTTGAACCGGCCGTAACCCAGCCT
>CAYYZJ010000208.1:0-6234 GCA_964475615.1 uncultured Flavitalea sp.
TGAAGGATCTTTTGAATATTGTTATTGGCCCTGGTAGTGCTTTCGCTGTAATCGGATAATGTTTTCAGCCATTCTCCCAGTTTACCGGAGGTTTCCTGCAGCAAAACGATTGCCGTGTTGAGGTTGCGCAGGTTCATCTGGTTTTGCGATGCCTCCAGCCGGCCCTTGAAGAAGGTCAGGCGTCTCTCCATGCCCGTGAGGGAGGACATGATGCCGAACGTATCGGGCCTTCGCCGGAAAAAAGATCCTGCGCGGTTCAGGACAAATGAATAGGACTGAACTTTATTTACCAGTGCGGGAATGGTAGTGTCTTTAATGGCCTGCGCCTGCAGAATGGAATCGGCTAATCTCGAGTTAAGTTCCTGCTCCAGTGAATCCCTCTTGCTCGCGGAGACGGATTTCTTTTTCTGGCCATAACTGTGAACTGTTATAACTGCGCATATCATGAACACGCAAACCCTAAGCCGGCGCATCGTATTTCGTTTTGTGCAATTTACTGGAAAAAACAGTGCTCGTTAAGCAGTGAGGAGGAACTACTTTGATTGTCCAATTTTCTACTCAATATTCCACACCTAAGCCTGGTTAAGCATTTCCGAAAGCGCCATCAGCTCTTTCTGTTTATATTCATGCTTGTTGTCGGCAAAGCATTTGCTGAACTCTTCCAGCAGGGTCTGGATGATGCGGATATGCGAGATGGGCCTGAAATAAGCGGCAACGGGCGGAACGGATACGCGCTTGAAATAATTTTCTACATCCTTATGCGTGAATACCTGTCCGCTCATGGGATCGATAAAAAATTCGATGCGTTGCAGGGGATCGGCTGATGCGGGATCCTGTTCATATTCGGGTTTGATATAAGCCAGTACGAACTGGCGGGGAATATTGATGGCTTTGATGGGTATGTCGAGCAGCTCGCTCAGCATCAGGTAAAGAATGCCGTTGGCAATGGCATTTCCCTTTTTTGTTTCGATCACTTTATTGATCAGGAACTCATCGGGATGCTGATATCCGATCTCGGTTCCTTTAAGATTATAATAGCTGTAAAGAATGCTCGTCAATACGTTCACCTGTTCCAGCGGAGTGAGATAGCTGTTCAGCTCGAGCCAGATATTCCTGCGCAGTTTTTCTATCTCCTGCAAAACAGTAGTGCTGGCCAGGTCCGGGAACTGGAATTTGGCTACCAGCAGGGAAGCGGTAAGCAGATCCTGGTAGCTGCTTGTTTTCCAGCGCTGGAAATCTTCGCAGAGATCCTGGTAATGCAGTTTGTGGATGAGTATTTCGATGCGCTCCTGAACGTCTTCGCTGATGGTATTTTCCCAGAGGTTTTCCAGGTTGGGAATGATGCCTCTTCCATAGCTTACGATGCGATCGCTGACCGTTGTGAACACTTCTTCATCCGGGTCGTCGATCAGGTGAAACAGGGCCTTTATCTCTTTGTTCTCTTGCATGGGTTGGATATTTAGCTTCTCCGGTATGGGTAATTAGAATAACGGAAATGAATATCGGAGAAGTTGCTTATTGATCAATAAAAATTTTTTCCACAAAAGCCTGTGCTGTTGTTTATTTCTCCGTGAAGGCCGGTCTAGGGAATAACGGTTGCAGGGTGGGGAAAATTGTCTGAACTGGGATTTGTGGGATGCATGGGATGAATGGGAAATGGATTGATACCATTAACATAAATGAACAGCATCCCTTTCCCACATATCCCATTAATCCCAATCATCCCAGTTCAGACCTTCTTCCTCGGCACCCTCTTCGGCGGATTGGCTTTCGCTTCTTCGATAATCGCTTTTACTTCTTCGAGCGTCAGGTCGGCTGCAGTGTCCTGTTTTTCTTTCGGGATCTTGTAATTGCGCAGGCCCTGCTTAATGTAGGGGCCGTAAGGGCCTCTCAGCAATTGTATCTTTTCTTTCTCGAATACTTTGATGGTGCGCTGTTCCTTTGCCGCTCTTTTTTCCTGCACCAGCGGGATGGCTTCTTCGAGCGTTATGGTATAGGGATCGTATTCCTTGCCGAGAGAGTAGAATTTTTTATCATGAGCAATATACGGGCCGAATCGTCCGATGTTCACCGTTACATCGGCGCCCTCGAACTGGCCCAGGTTGCGAGGCAGCTTGAACAGCTCCATGGCCTCATCGAAGCTGATGGTCTCGATGCTTTGCGTCGGCTTGAGCTTGGCAAACCGCGGCTTTTCTTCATCATTCACATCGCCGATCTGCACCATGGGGCCATAACGTCCCATGCGGGCGATCACTTTTTTTCCGCTCTGCGGGTCCATGCCCAGCTCTCTTTCCCCGCTGGCCCTTTCGGCCGTTTCGATGGTATTGTCGACATCTTTTTTGAAAGGCGTATAGAAATCGTCGATCATCCTGTTCCATTTCATTTTCCCTGCCGCCACTTCATCGAACTCTTCTTCGATGCGGGCAGTGAAATGATAGTCCATGATATCGTCGAAATATTGTTTCAGGAAATCGGTGACCACCAGCCCCAGGTCGGTAGGGAACAGTTTCGATTTCTCGGCTCCGGTCGTTTCCTGCTCGGTGAGTTTGCTGATGGTATTGTTCCTGAGTTGCAGAATCCGGTAATCTCTTTTCACACCTTCCTTGTCCCGCTTCTCCACATAACCTCTTTTCAAGATCGTGGAGATGGTAGGAGCGTAAGTGGAAGGGCGGCCGATGCCCAGCTCTTCCAGCTTTTTTACCAGCGATGCTTCGGTATATCGCGGCAGCGGGCGGCTGAAGCGTTCCGTAGCCCTCATCTCGTGCAGGGGCAACACCTGGTTTACGGCAAGCGGGGGCAGCATGCCTTCCTGCTGTTCATCTTCGGTGATGTCCTCTTCATCGCGATCCTCGCGGTATACTTTTAAGAATCCGTCGAACTTCAATACTTCGCCGCTGGCGGTCAGCTCTTCCTTATTGGTGGAGATCTGAATTTTGGCAATTGTTTTTTCGAGCTCTGCATCGGCCATCTGCGAAGCCATGGTGCGCTTCCAGATCAGGTCGTACAATCTTTTGCAATCGGCATCCTGCACAGTGGTATTTTCCATATAAGTAGGGCGGATGGCCTCATGCGCTTCCTGGGCGCTCTCATTTTTATTTTTATACTGCCTGGGCTGATGATAGCGGCTGCCATATTGATTGTTGATATGGTTTTTGATATCCTCCATGGCCGTATCGCTCAGGTTCACGCTGTCGGTACGCATATACGTTATGTTACCGCTTTCGTAGAGTTTTTGTGCGAGCAGCATGGTGCGGCTCACTGAATAACCCAGCTTGCGCGAAGCTTCCTGCTGCAGGGTGGAAGTGGTGAACGGGGCGGCAGGGGATTTTTTGCCGGGCTTTACCTGAATGTCGGATACCTTATATTCCGCGCCGATACATGATTTCAGGAACTCCTCCGCAGTTTCGGCGGACGCATATTTTTTTCCTTCGGCAGAAAAATTGACGGTCTTGTTGCTGAGATCCTTGGCGGAGAACAAGGCTTCTATCCGGAATGTGCTGGTAGGCGTGAATGCATTGATCTCCCGTTCTCTTTCCGCGATCAGCCTCACGGCAACGCTTTGCACGCGGCCTGCGCTGAGGTTATTCTTTACGCTCATCTTGCGCCAGAGCACGGGGCTCAGCTCAAATCCAACGATCCTGTCCAGCACGCGCCTGGCCTGCTGCGCATCCACGAGATGCATGTCGACGGTGCGGGGTTTTTGAACGGCCGACTGAATGGCCGGCCTGGTAATTTCATGGAATACGATCCGCTTGGTGGTCTTGGGATCCAGTCCGAGCACTTCGCACAAATGCCAACTGATGGCTTCTCCTTCACGATCCTCATCGGTAGCGAGCCATACTTCGCTCGATTTTTTGGCTATGCTCTTGAGCTCCTTTACTATTTTCTGTTTGTCTTCCGGAACGATGTAACGCGGTTTATAATTATTCGCGATATCGATTCCCATATCCTCCTTCTCCAGGTCGCGAATATGTCCATAACAACTCTTTACCTCGAATTCTTCTCCCAGGATTTTTTCGATGGTCTTGGCTTTGGCAGGGGATTCCACGATCAATAAGTTCTTCTTAGCCATACTTGAGTTAAATGATTTTTAAAGGGATTCCGGGCGTGCAAGTTTACTGTATAACGGCGAAACTAAAAAATTGGTACATGAAAAGCGCACCGGCGGCGCATTCCGGATTGTTCTCTTTGCGGGAAATTGTTGTAATTTCATAAAAATTTAAAATAAGTTGTACGAAGTACAAATTCAACGGGTTGTCGATTGATTTGCATTTCATAATGTTGTGTTTTATTCCAGTTGACTGAGAACATCCATATATTTCCCCTCGGCGATTCCGCTGCAACCATTGATCTGGGCAATTCGATCAGTAAGGAGCTCAGCCTGAAAGTGAGATGCATGCAGCAATGGTTCGCCGCCCATCCTTTTGAAGGATTGAAAGACACGGTCATTGCTTACAGTTCCCTTTCCATATTCTATGATCCGGTGCTGGTAAGAAAAGCAGCTCCCGCCCCGGCCACTGCATTTGAATATATCAGCGAAAAGCTGCATGAAGCATACCGGCAAAGCAACAACGAAGATGACATTGAACCCGGGAACATGATCCGCATTCCGGTTTGCTATGACGATGCGTTTGCAGCCGATATCGATTTTGTTTCACAGATCACCGGGCTGGCGAAACAGGAGATCATTCAATTGCATTCCTCGAAAACCTATGATGTATACATGCTCGGTTTTCTGCCCGGGTTTTCATACATGGCAGCGCTCGATGAAAAGCTCGCAGTGCCTCGAAAAATAGGTCCGGTTCCGGTAACCGCCGGTAGTGTAGGCATTGCCGGTAGCCAGACGGGAGTATACCCGTTGCCCTGCGCAGGAGGCTGGCAGGTTATCGGCAGAACGCCGGTGAAATTATTCGATACATCGGCAGCCATGCCGGTAAAATTAAAGCCGGGCGACAGGGTAGTGTTCCATCCCATAACCAGGGATGAATTTGAATATGAAATAAACCATAAACCGTAAACAGCATTTCAAATGTCCTTCTCCATCATCAAACCCGGCTTGCTCGATACCATACAGGATATGGGCCGCCATGGCTATGGCAACTGGGGCATCAGCGCCGGCGGAGCAATGGATCGCTATGCAGCGAAGGTGGCCAATATGCTGGTCGGCAACTGCTGCACGGATGCCGTGCTGGAAATGCATTTTCCCGGGCCGCAGATCCTTTTTGAACAAAATGCGCTCATCACCATCACCGGCGCCGATTTCTGTCCGATGCTTAACGATGAGCCCGCTCCGCTCTGGCAGCCGATTGTCGTGCGCAGAAATACATTACTGCATTTCACTCAATTGAAATGGGGTTCGCGATGCTATCTCGGCCTGCATGGCGGGTTTTATATCGACAAATGGCTGAACAGCTACGGCACACATCTCAAAGCGGGAATGGGCGGATGGCATGGACGGGCGCTGAAAAAAGGCGATGATCTTTCACCGCGCGAAAGCCGCATTTATTTTGCGGGACTGCTGAAAGAAAACAGGAACATCAGGGTATTGCCCTGGCGGGCAGATACCGGAAGGGTATATGACCTGCCGCATGAAATTTTTGTTACTACCGGAAATGAATGGAACGACCTGAGCCCTGCGTCGCAGGCCGGGTTCCTGGAAAATAATTTCATCATCCATCCTTCTTCCGACAGGATGGGCTATCAGTTGAAAGGGATCGGGCTGGAGTTTGTGCGCAATACCGAACTGGTGTCATCTGCCATCAGTCAGGGCACCATCCAGTGGCTGCCTGCCGGCCATCTCGTTGTGCTCATGGCCGACTATCAGACAGCAGGCGCTTTTCCGCGCATTGCACATGCGGTTTCAGCGCATCTTCCCAAACTGGCCCAACTGAGGCCCAGCGATTGCCTGCAGTTCAAGATCACCGATCATCAAACGGCAGAGCGGTTATTGCTGGCGCAGCAAAAAGAACTGCAGATCCTGGAGCGGGCCTGCAAAGAGCGCTTGAATCAACTGGTATCCTGATCGGAATCAGAGCGGGGTTCCGCCATGCGCATGCCTGATGCTGGCGGGATTCAGGCCATTGACATTGAAGGACTGTCCTTTTTTGCCGACAACGATAGCCTGAGGCCACCAGTTGTTCGAGGCGGCAAAAACATCGGTGTAATTGTAAAACCGGTCTTTACCTTTAAGGGAACCATCAGTATAAGTAACCCCGAAGCTGTAGGGATCGTAGA
>CAYYZJ010000209.1:0-7562 GCA_964475615.1 uncultured Flavitalea sp.
TTGCCAAATACACGCTGATGAGCCAGGCTGATTTCAACCGCTATAATCCCAATTTCGATAAGGTGATGGCCAGCAGCAACAATACGTATGAGCTGAAACTGCCTGCCGATAAAGCAGATCTTTTCATCGCCAATAAATACCAGATCCTGAATGAATCCGTTCAGGCCCTGCTGACCGAGGATGATGAGAACGACAGCACCCTGCAAAAGACCACGAAGCACGATATTGCAAAGAAAGACGAATAAGAAGAATAGGCAATGGGCAATAAGCAATAGGCAAATTTTAAAATGCAAATTGCCGATTGCCTATTGCTTATTGCCCATTAACTCCCCCTGCAATACCCTCTTTATAGCCGCTGCCTTGAGCAGGCATTCTTCATATTCTTTTTCCGCATCACTGTAAAAAGTGATCCCCGAGCCGGCCTGGTAGGATACATAATGATCCGCTTCATTATACAATATGCTCCGGATAACCACATTGAAATCGAAATCGCCATCGGGATCAACATATCCCAGCGCGCCGGAAAACAATCCCCTTTCCGTTTTTTCATATTGAGCGATCAGCTCGAGCACTCTTTTTTTGGGGGCGCCTGTCATGGAGCCCATGGGGAAAGTAGCTTTAACGGCATCTATCCAATCCATTTCTGCAAGCATAGTTCCGCTTACCGTTGACACCATCTGGTGAACTAACGGAAAGGAATATACGCCATATAGCTCATCCACTTTTACGGAAGACGGCTCACATATTTTCGACAGGTCGTTCCTGACCAGGTCTACCACCATTACATTTTCGGATCGGTCTTTGGCGCTGTTGAACAATTGTTCTTTATAATGCCTGTCCAGGCCGGCATCGTTGTTCCTGGACCAGGTGCCTTTCATGGGCTGGCTGAAAAGCAGCCGTCCTTTTTTCTTCAGGTATCTTTCGGGGCTGGCGCAAAGCAGGTATTTATCGCGCAGCTTGTAAAAAGCAGTGAAAGGCATGGGAGAAGCGAGGTTCAGCAACCGGTAAGTATACACAGGATCGATGGCTGCTCCTTCGGCATAAAATTCCTGGCAAAAATTGATCTCGTAACAATCCCCGCGCAGCAGGTGCCCGCGCAAGGCATTTACCGATTCGATGTATTCCCGATGCGAAAAGCGTTGATCGATGTGCTCGATCTTTTTTGCTGCCTGATCCGGTTCCGCCGAATGCAATCCGATTGCTTTACCTATTTTTTCATGATCCGAATGAAAGCTGCCGATATGGAGCGCATCCTTATCCAGCTTGATCAATATTTCCGGAATAAAAAAAAACAGGTCGGGAAAGCCGACATGATCGGGATGGGATGAAAAAACCTGTTCTGTTTCCTTTTTAAGACCGAACCCGAAATGGCCGAAAAGCCAGTCGCCATGCCTGCCGGCAAATTCCTTCAATTGCCCGAAAGCATTGCCGGCATTAGCTTCTATTGAATCGGCTGCGCCGGCTGCCAGAATATATTCGTGTGTGGAATGCGGTTGTTGATAACCGTTATTATCGAGCAGGCAGACTACGGGAAATCGTGTTGCCCAGTTTAGTAGCTGCAGTTTGATTTTCGGGAGATCGGTTATGGGAAAGGAAACAAAAACTCTGTTCACTATAATGAGTTAGGCATGCTAAAAGTCATCCTCATCCTCATCAAAGCCTCTGTCATTAAACAGATCCAGGTCTTTAAAATCTTCATCCAGACCCAAATCGTCGTCATCTGTGCCCTTGCCGGTTTTTTTGGGGCCAGTGCCAGTGCTTTTTTTGGTTCTGGATTTAGGAATATCGAACTCATCAAAATCCGGATCCCATTCTTCTTCCTCTTCCACTTTATCCCATTCGTCTACCTCGTCTACATCATCATAGTCGTCATCATCCTCATCATCATCTTCATCCTTCTTGGATTTTGATGTGGATTTGGTTCCTTTTTTTGCAGAAGCCTTGGGAGTTTCAACATCTTCATCATCCTCCTCTTCCTCATCATCCTCCGTTTGCTTTTTTGATTTGGAAGATGATTTACCTAAGGTTTCTTTTGATGATTCAGGTGCGGATTTTTTCGAATCCTTTTTCTCCTTATTAGATTTAGATGCCATGTTCCAATAAGATTATATTGTAAAATTTCAGCGAAGTTTTTAATCCGCCAAATTTTTTTTAAAAATAATTTCCCGGTAAAAACACCTAGTTAGTATGTTCAATAAGCTGGTCGCGGCCCGGCCCATTAGAAATATATGCAATATTAACCGAGAGGTATTGGTTAATAAATTGGATATACATTTTCATGCTTTCGGGAAGCCCCGAATAATTTCTTACTGATGAAATATCTGATTTCCAGCCGTGGAAAGATTGCAGTACTGGTTCTATATTCAGGCGTGTCATCTGGAAAGGCACTTCAGCCGTGGTTTGTCCACCTATTTTATAGGCCGTGCACAGGCTCAGTTCGGAGAAGGCATCCAGCACATCGGCCTTGGTCATGACGATTTTCGTAACGCCGTTCACCATGCAGGCGAATTTAAGGGCAACCAGGTCGAGCCAGCCGCAGCGGCGGGGTCTTCCGGTAGTGGCCCCGAATTCATTCCCGGTTTTCCGCAGTTCTTCGCCGGTAGCATCGTTCAGTTCTGTGGGAAAAGGGCCGCTGCCTACGCGGGTGCAATACGCCTTGCTTACGCCGATCACATCCCTGATCTTCTGGGGTGCAATTCCCAGTCCTGTGCAAACGCCCGCCGAAATAGTATTGGAAGAGGTCACAAAAGGAAAGGTTCCGAAGTCAACGTCCAGCATGCTGCCCTGCGCTCCTTCTGCCAGCACCGATTTTCCTTCGCTGATCTTTCCATTAATAAAATATTCTCCGTTCACCACCTTGAACTGGCGCATAAAATCCAGTGCTTCCAGGAATTCTTCTTCCCAGGCGGAAATATCTTCATGGAAATTCAGGCTGTCGAGCAGGCGCTGGTGCTTGAGGCGGAGTTTGATGTATTGGGAAGTAAAGCTTTTATCGGCCAGGTCGCCCACCCGCAAACCGTTCCTTCCGGTTTTATCCATATAGGCGGGGCCGATGCCTTTGAGCGTTGATCCGATCTTTTCATTTCCTTTGGATGCTTCGGAAGCTTTGTCGAGCGCACGGTGGGTAGGCAGGATCAGGTGGGTTCTCTGGGAGATAAAAATATTTTTCCGGTAATCCACGCCAAATGCAGCTACCGATTCACATTCCCGCTTGAGGGTTACCGGGTCGAGCACTACGCCGTTGCCGATGAGGTTGATGGTGTTTTCATGAAAAATGCCCGAGGGTATCTGGTGCAGCACGATCTTTTTATCATTAAGGTAGAGGGTATGTCCGGCATTGGGGCCGCCCTGGAACCGGGCGATGATATTATAGCGGGGGGCAAAATAATCGACGATCTTTCCCTTGCCCTCATCACCCCACTGGAGGCCTAAAATTACATCAACCATGAAATGCTGATTTCAGTTTATTTTTTTCGGAGCAGCAAAAGTAAGTTAAATGAAATTGTAAAAGGAAGGAATTTTTTATGCATTTTCCGTATCGAAGCGGTCAACGGAATGGATGCCGCTCAGTTGTTTCAATCTTTTTACCAGTTCATCCAGCTCTTCTTTATCGTGCACATAGATTTTAATATTCCCTTCGAACATGCCCTCTTTGGCCTCGATGGTGATGGCATTGATGTTGAGCCTGAGCTCGCCGGAGATCAGGTTGGTGATCTTGTTCACAACGCCTACATCATCCAGCCCAACGATGCGGATACCGGTGAGGAAGGAGATCTCTTTGTTCTTGGCCCATTTTGTTTTTACTACCCGGTGCCCGTAATTGGAAAGCAGCTTGGCTGCATTGGGACAATTGGTGCGATGAATGGTTAGCCCCTTTCCGGTGGAAACGAAACCGAACACATCATCGCCCGGTATAGGCTTGCAACAATTGGCGAGCGTATATACGATGCGGTCGCTGCTTTCGCCGAAGATGATCAGCTCGGCATCCTTGCGCGGTGCAGGAATGCTTTCTGTTTTTGTTTCGGTTGCAGGCTTTACCGGCTTAGGCGGCTCCAGCCTGTCGCCAAGCAAATGGAATTCATTGAGCTCTTTGAGATCGACGTTTTTCACGGCCACCTGGTAAAACAGGTCGAGCGATGAGTTGAATTTATAATAAGCGGTCAGCACATCGATATTGTGCTGGTTATAGGAGGCGCCGAAATTTTCCAGCTTGCGCTGCACGATGTATTTGCCTTCGTCGGCGATCTTTCTTTTTTCTTCTTTCAGCGCATCCTTGACCTTGCTGCGGGCTTTGGCGGTAACGACAATATTGAGCCAGTCTTCACTGGGCTTCTGCTTGCTGGATGTGATGATCTCCACCTGGTCGCCGCTCCTCAGCTTATGGCTGATGGGAACCAGCTTGTGATTGACTTTCGCACCGATGCACTGCACACCGATGGCGCTGTGAATGGCAAAGGCAAAATCGAGGGCCGTTGAACCAACGGGCAGCATCTTCACATCACCCTTGGGTGTATATACATAAATATCTTCTGCAAGAAAGCTGGTCTTGAAATCCTGCAGGAAATTGATGGAATCGTTGTCGGCCGTGTTCAATACTTCCCTGATCTGCTGGAACCATTTGTCGAAGCGGCTTTCATCGCCCGCGCCTTCCTTGTATTTCCAGTGTGCGGCCAGTCCTTTTTCTGCAATTTCATTCATGCGTTTGGATCGGATCTGCACTTCCACCCATTTTCCCTGCGGGCCCATGACCGTGGTATGAAGGGCTTCATATCCGTTCGACTTGGGATTGCTGAGCCAGTCGCGCAGCCGCTCCGGCGAAGGAGTATATTCATCGGTGATCATCGAATATACTTTCCAGCAATCTTCTTTTTCCCGTTCGGGCTGTGAATTGAGGATAATGCGGATGGCGAAGAGGTCGTACACTTCTTCAAAAGCCACTCCTTTTTTGCGCATCTTGTTCCAGATGGAATGGATGCTTTTAGGACGGCCGTATATCTCGAACTGGAAATTGCCTTTTTCCAGCTTCTCTTTTAAGGGCTTGATGAATTCATTGATATAGCGCGAGCGCTCGCGTTTGGTTTCGGACAGCTTGCGCGCGATCTCCTTATATTCTTCCGGCTCCAGGTATTTCATGGCCAGGTCTTCGAGCTCGGTCTTGATATTGTAAAGCCCCATGCGGTGTGCCAGCGGAGCGTATACATATACTGTTTCGGAGGATATCTTGAGTTGTTTTTCGCGCTTCATGCTGTCGAGCGTGCGCATGTTATGCAGGCGGTCGGCCAGCTTGATGAGGATAACCCTCGGGTCGTCGGTGAGCGTGAGCAATATTTTTTTGAAATTCTCCGCCTGCTGTGAAGCGTTTACGTCTATTACATTGGAGATTTTCGTGAGCCCGTCGACGATCCTGGCTATCTCGTTGCCGAATTCGCGTTCAATATCTTCCAGGGTGATATCGGTATCTTCAACCGTATCGTGCAATAAGGCGCAGATGGTGGAACGAACGCCCAGCCCGATCTCTTCCACGCAGATCCTGGCCACGGCCAGGGGGTGAAGGATATAGGGTTCCCCGCTTTTGCGGCGCATGGTTTTGTGGGCATCGGCCGACATTTCAAAAGCAATACGCACCAGCTCTTTATCCCCTGTTTTCAGCTTGGGCTTCAGGGAGCGCAAAAGGGCACGGTATTCCCTGAGTATGAGCCTTCTCTCCTGGTCTTCCGTAAGATTGTATTTGGGCAATACTGCTACCGTTTCCATAACTACGAATTTACGAAATAAAGGCGGCATTTTGAAGGGATGGCGGATGGCGGGCGGTAGCTTGAACGTATTCCAAAGCCTATGACAATTACGTAAAAAACTTTAGCTTTGCTGCCTTTCCTGAGCGGATGTGGCGAAATTGGCAGACGCACCAGACTTAGGATCTGGCGCCGCAAGGCATGTAGGTTCGACTCCTATCATCCGCACTTATATATTATGGCCTCATAACGCTTCCCTCTTTTTAGCATTCAGCATAAAAAAATTGCTGCAAAAAATTGGTTTTTTTAAACGTTTAAGCTAAGTTTGTTTGCTTAAAGGTTTAAGCTAGTAGTAGTTGGGCTTCCCGGTTACCCGGGGTCAACTCCGGTTAACCGGAAGCCCATTTTTAAAACATTGCAAAGCCATATTGAATGATGATGCCGACATCATATATCCTCACCGGATTTGCCTTCGTCAAACCAGGTAATCTCAATCTTCGCTATATTCATCTTAAAAAATCAGCAGTATGAAAAAAAATCTATTCGGTTGTCTTACCGTTTTATTGTGCCTTTCAGCTGGTGCATTGGCACAGGGCAAATTCAACGGGATCGATGCAAACCTGGGCAATATTTACCGGTTATCTGATGCCAAAACAAGATCTATCAGTCCCGAAAATTTTAACGGAGCAAAAGGAAAGGGAGGCATGGCCACAACCGGCACCGGCGAGCATGCCGCAAGAGACCTGGGACAGGGCTGGAAGATCAGTCCGAGTGTAGTCATCAAATCAAAAACCACTTTCACGCTGGCCGAGATAGACGGCCCTGGTTCCATTCAGCATATCTGGATGACGCCTACCGGCGTATGGCGCAATTCCATCATCCGCTTTTATTGGGATGATGAAACTGCTCCTTCGGTTGAAGTTCCTGTCGGCGATTTTTTCTGCATGGGATGGAACCGGTACTCGCCCCTGCGATCGCTGGCCGTATGCGTAAACCCGGGAAGCGCATTCAATTGCTACTGGCCCATGCCGTTCCGCAAAAAATGCAGGATCACCATGGAGAATATAGATAATAACGATATGGTGCTCTATTACCAGGTCGACTATATACTGACGGAAGTGCCCGCCGACGCAGCTTATTTTCATGCGCAGTTCCGCCGGGTAAATCCTTTGCCATACAAAACAAATTATGTGCTGGTTGACAGCATCAAAGGCAAAGGCCAGTACGTGGGCACCTATCTGGCCATGGGCGTTCATAACAACGGCTGGTGGGGCGAAGGAGAAATTAAATTCTATATGGATGGCGATACCGATTATCCGACCATCTGCGGCACGGGAACGGAAGACTATTTCTGCGGTTCCTATGATTTCGATACAAAAAAGAAAAACCAGTACGGCGTAGAGGAAACAGATTACACCGAATTCTCGACCCCCTATTCAGGCCTTCCCCAGGTGATCAGGGGCGACGGGCATTATGATGTTGCCCAGCGCTTCGGCATGTACCGCTGGCATATTACCGATCCTATCCGGTTTGAAAAAAGTTTGAAAGTAACCATCCAGGCTTTGGGCTGGCGCAGCGGAGGACGTTATCTTCCCTTACAGGACGATATGGCTTCTACTGTATTCTGGTACCAGACAGAGCCGCATACTCCTTTTCCGGCATTGCCCAACAAGGATGGGCTGGAAGTAAATTGATGAATTGATGGCTGAACGTTTAAGCATTATATTTGAATGGTGAACAAAAAAGTATCGCTTAAAGATATTGCCAACCGGCTGGGTGTTTCCATTGCGCTGGTTTCCTACGTGCTGAACGATAAAGACAAAGAGGCGA
>CAYYZJ010000210.1:0-11982 GCA_964475615.1 uncultured Flavitalea sp.
CGAACAGTTCATCGCGCAAAACGATCCATGGTCGCTGCTGTTCCGTGATGAAGCGATCTTCTATTATCTCTATCTTAAATTTTATATCGAGAACGAAAAAGACCAGGTGTTCGCATTCATCGCACAGCATGACCTGGATACAAGGAACAATCATCTCTTTACCTATCTCGCCGCCAATCTCGCCGTCAATAACCAGCAGTCTGCTTTGGCCCAGCGGATCATGCTGCAACGGAGCAGGGATACCGGTTATATGTATACGCCGGTATGGGATCTCGAGATGGGCTATGCGAAGCTGAACCACCTCGAGCACGATGCCAACCTTTACCTGGAGCGTTTTGTTGCGCAGTTCAAGGGAAAATTTTATGTGAAAGAT
The DNA here is from genome assembly GCA_964475615.1 of uncultured Flavitalea sp. Classification (GTDB taxonomy): domain Bacteria; phylum Bacteroidota; class Bacteroidia; order Chitinophagales; family Chitinophagaceae; genus Puia. Next base: position 374 of record CAYYZJ010000210.1, read on the forward strand.
GCGCTGCTGAAACTAAGCTGGTATTATTATCTGCAGAAGAATGAGATCAAAGCCAAAGCCTACCGGCAACAAATAGCCGGGAAGGGAAATACAGTCACCGATTCCGACAAGCAGGCGCTCAAGGAATACCGTTCAGGTAAATGGCCCGATACCACTTTGCTCAAAGCGCGACTGCTCGATGACGGCGGCTATTACGATGAAGCATTGCAGATACTGCAGCAAAAAAAAGCAGATGACTTCAACAGCGCAGAGGAAAAGCTGGAATGGATTTACCGGCTCGGAAGGATCTATGACGGCCTCCATCGCGATGATGAAGCGCTTGCAGCTTATCAAAACACCATCAACCGGGGAAGATCCCGCAAAGAATATTTTGCCGCCAAAGCAGCTTTGCAAATGGGCTATATTTATGAAAGACGCAATGACAAAGCAAAAGCGCTATCCTGTTTTCAGCAGGTGATCGACATGAAGGATCACGATTATAAAAATTCGCTCGATCAGAAAGCAAAAGCAGGAATTGCCAGATGTAATAGGTAAGATTTAATATTTTTGAGGGAGCTTACCCGGATGAAATCTTAAATATTAAATATTAAATCTTACATATTATTATATTATATCTCCCATGCTTAATCAGCTCCGCATACAGAACTACGCCATCATCGATGAGATCGATATCAATTTTTCCCCTAAGCTGAATGTGATCACAGGCGAAACAGGAGCAGGCAAGTCCATCCTGATGGGCGCATTGTCGCTGATCCTGGGCGAAAGGGCAGATACTTCCGTGCTGATGAACCGCGATAAAAAATGTTTTGTGGAAGGTGTATTTTCCACAGAACAAAAAAAGGAAATCAACACATTTTTAAAAGAAAATGACCTCGATACCGCCGATGAAGAGCTCGTGATCCGCAGGGAGATTTCCTCCAACGGCAAATCGAGGGCTTTTGTGAACGATACCCCGGTAAACCTGGATCAGTTGCGCAGCCTCAGTTCCCTGCTGGTTGACCTGCATCAGCAATTCGATACCCTTTCACTGAGCGAAGCCGATTTTCAAAGGCAGGTGCTCGACGCCATGGCCGGGCATGCCGCCCTGTTGCAGGAATATCAAACGCTGTACAGGCAATGGCAGTCCGTTAAGAAAGCGCTCGGCGCTTTGCAGGAACAGAAAGCGCAGTTTGATAAAGAATCAGGCTACAACCAGTTTTTATTCGATGAACTGAACGAGGCGAATTTCAGCGAGGATGAGCTGGAAAAGCTCGATGCAGAGCTCAGGCTGCTGAGCAATGCAGAAGGCATCAAAACAGGATTGTCAAAAGTATATTATGATCTGAAAGAAAGCGAGCAGCCGGTGGTGCAGCAACTGAAATCATCGGTCAATCAATTGCAGCCCTTTTCATCATATCATGATGGACTGCCGCCTGTCCTGCAGCGATTGCAATCTGCACAGATAGAGCTGCAGGATATTGCCTCCGAGCTGATGCATATCATGGATCATATCCAGTTCGACCCGCAGCGAATGGAAGAGATCAATGAGCGCTTGTCAACAGGATATAAATTATTGAAGAAGCACGGCCTCCATACCACTGCCGGGCTGCTGAACCTGCAGCAGGAGCTGCAATCCAGGCTCCGTGCCGTGCTGGATATCGATGACCGCATTGCAGCAACGGAAAAAGAAATGAGCCGGCTGCAGCAGGAAGCAAAACAAAAAGCGGCGCTCATTTCTGCCAACAGGCAGGCGCAGGTTCCCGTACTCGAAACAAAAGTGAACCAGTTGCTCAGGCAGGTAGGCATGCCCAATGCCAGGCTGAAACCGCAGGTGAGGCAAGCCGAATTGGGCGCGTATGGAATGGATGAAATCGAATTTTTATTCGATGCCAATAAAAGCAACCGGTTTGAACCGGTACGCAAAGTGGCATCGGGCGGCGAGCTCAGCCGGCTGATGCTTTGCATCAAATCGCTGGTGGCCCAGTCGATGGATCTACCCACGCTGATATTCGATGAAATAGACAGCGGCATTTCCGGCGAAGCGGCAAAGCAGGTAGGCATCATTTTAAAAGAGCTTTCGAAAAAAAGGCAGGTCATCTGCATCACGCATCAACCCCAGATCGCCGGCAAGGCCGACGCCCATTATTTCGTATATAAAGAAGCCCGCAAGGATACGATCAAAACCAGCATCAGGCTGCTTACGCAGCAGGAGCGCGTGGTTACCATCGCCCAAATGCTCAGCGGCGAAAAGCCCACGGCAGCGGCTATGGAAAATGCAAAAGAAATGATGAATTGATTTGCGAATGGCTAATGTGCGAATGCTGAATTGTAAAGTCGCTGCAGAATCTGTAAATTCATCCGGTTTATACTTTTCATTTTCTCCAAATCCGTACATTCGCACATTAGCCATTCGCAAATCCGCACATTAATTTTTATGATTTATAATCTGCTGAAAGGAAAAAAGGGAATTATTTTCGGAGCGCTCGATGAAAAATCCATAGCATGGAGAACCGCCCTGCGATGTTATGAAGAAGGCGCGCAGTTGGTATTGACCAATGCTCCTGTTGCCCTGCGCATGGGGGAGATCAATAAACTGGCAGAGCTGGTAAAAGCCCCTGTGGTCGGCGCCGATGTTACCAATATGGATGACCTGAAGAAATTATTCGAATCGGCCCTCAGCCATTTCGGATCTAAAGTCGATTTTGTATTGCACTCCGTGGGCATGAGCCTGAACGTGCGGAAAGGAAAACCCTATACAGATCTGGACTATGGCTTTAATCAGAAAACACTGGACATTTCGGCCATGTCGCTGCACCGCGTGCTCTCGACCGCCTGGCATCTGGACGCCATCAACGAATGGGGAAGCGTAGTGGCCCTTACCTATATTGCCGCCCAGCGTGTATTTCCCGATTACAGCGAAATGGCCGATGCCAAGGCCCTGCTCGAAAGCGTTACCCGCAGCTTCGGCTATCATTACGGAATAAGAAGGAAAATAAGGGTGAATACCATTTCACAGTCGCCCACCCGCACCACTGCAGGAAGCGGAGTAAAAGGCTTCGACGGTTTTATTACCTACGCAGATAAGATGAGCCCGCTTGGCAATGCATCGGCGGATGAATGTGCAGGTTATTGTGTTACCTTATTCAGCGATTTGACCAGGATGGTTACGATGCAGAATCTTTTTCACGACGGCGGATTTTCTTTCACAGGCGTTACAGAAGCCGTCATCAATCAAATGGAGAAATAGAGAGGGATTGAATATTTAAAATGTAAGATTTAATATTTGTTGAGAGCCGGAATAAGATGAAATATTGAATAATAAATATTACATCTTAAATATTCTTAGTATTCGTCTTCGTTAAAGAAAAAGTCTTCCTGTGAAGGATAGTCGGGCCAGATATCATCTATTCCTTCATAAATCTCTCCTTCATCTTCCAGCTCCTGTAAATTTTCCACTACTTCAATAGGGGCACCGGAACGGATGGCATAATCTATCAGCTCGTCTTTGGTAGCCGGCCAGGGAGCATCTTCCAGATAGCTGGCTAATTCTAATGTCCAGAACATCTTTTCCTGATTTAATTTATCTAATAGTTTTTGCTGTATAGAAAGATAGATTAGGGCTTGTTAACCCGGCTTGCGCCGGTCTGCTGCCTGCCTTAATTTTTCGCAAAAGTAATTTTTATAACGAAACCACCAAATCCCGGATAAAAATTAACGATGGGCAGTCAGCATTATTTTAATGAACGGGCGATTTGCATAAATTTTGGCCCTTATTTCCACATTATTCAACCCCGAACCGTTAGGTTTGTATAATATGTTAACTGCAAAAGGCATACATAAATACTATGGCGATCTCTGGGTGCTGAAAGGAGTGAATATTGAAGTGGGCGCCGGGGAGATCGTGAGCATCGTTGGGCCTTCCGGCTCGGGTAAAAGCACCTTGCTCCATATTCTGGGAACCCTGGATGAGCCGGCAAAAGGGGAAATTTTTCTGCAAAATAAAAAGGTGAACGATCTGAAAAGAAAGCCGCTGGCCGCTTTCCGCAACCGCCATATCGGGTTCGTATTCCAGTTCCATCACCTGCTGCCTGAATTTACCGCGCTCGAAAATGTGTGTATACCCGGATGGATCGCTGGCCGCAAAAAAAAGGAAGTGGAAAAACAGGCCGGGGAACTGCTCAATGCCCTTGGCGTTGGTGAAAGGCTGGATCACAAGCCGGGCGCCTTATCGGGCGGAGAGCAGCAGCGTGTTGCCGTGGCCAGGGCGCTGATCAATAGTCCGGATATCGTATTTGCCGACGAGCCCACCGGCAATCTCGATTCCGCCAATGCCAGGGAATTGCATCAGTTGTTCTTCGATCTCCGCAACCGGTTCAAGCAAACCTTTCTTATTGTTACCCACAACGAAGAGCTCGCGCAGATGAGCGACAGGGTGCTGCACATGAAGGACGGTAAGATTGTTTAGAATGTGGAAATGTGGAAATGTGGAAATGATTTAATTTTTCATATTTCCACATTCCTCACATTTCCACATTTCCACATTAAACTCTCGGCTTCCAGGTTACCTCCTCCACATTAAGCAGCAGTCCTGTATATCTTGCCAGCACAAACAGATAATCGCTGAGGCGGTTGAGGTATTTGATGATGAGCGGTTCAACGAACATATTGTGCTCATCCAATGCTACACATATCCTTTCCGCCCTGCGGCAAACACAGCGGCAGATATGGGCGGTGGAAACGGCAACATGCCCGCCGGGAATGATGAAGGATTTCATTTCAGGCAAGGTTTCATTCATGCTATCGATCTCTTTTTCGAGCAGCGCCACATCGGATTCCCTGAGATCGGGAATCTTCATCGAAGGCTCCTTATCGGGGTCGCAGGCCAGCGAGGCGGCGATGGTGAATAACCGGTCCTGCACTTCTTTTATCATGAGCCTGGAATGATCGTCCCTAAGCTGATCGTTCAGCAATCCGAGAAAGGAGTTCAGTTCATCTATGGTTCCGTAGGAATCGATTCGGAGATGGCTTTTGGGTACCTTGGTTCCGCCGATCAGTACCGTTTTGCCTGTATCGCCTGTTTTTGTGTAGATCCTGCTGGCCATGCTAAACCGGTTGAAAGGCTTCTGTTTTGCTTTTATCGCTCTCTATAACGCCATCGCGTAACCGAACTACGCGGCGGGCGTAATTGGCGATATCTTCTTCATGGGTAACCAGCACCACAGTATTACCTGCTTCCTGAATCGCCCCGAAAATATCCATGATCTCGATGGAGGTTTTGGTATCCAGGTTGCCGGTAGGTTCGTCGGCAAGAATGATGGAAGGATTGTTGACGAGCGCCCGGGCAATGGCCACGCGCTGGCATTGCCCGCCGGAAAGCTCATTGGGCTTATGATGGCTTCTTTCTGCCAGCCCTACTTTTTCCAGCATATTCATGGCTATTTCCGTGCGGTGTTTATGCGAAATGCCGGCATATACCAGCGGCAAAGCCACATTCTCTGCCGCCGTAAGCCGGGGCATGAGGTTGAACTGCTGGAATACGAAACCGATCTCTTTATTCCTTACTTCGGCAAGATCGTCGTCGGGCATCTTGCTTACATCATGACCGTTGAGCACATAAGTGCCTTCTGTCGGCGAATCGAGGCAGCCCAGGATATTCATGAGCGTGCTCTTGCCCGAACCCGAAGGGCCCATCAGGGCCACATATTCATTTTTGAAGACATCCATGGAAATTCCTTTCAGCACCGGTATGGCCTGCTTTCCCATGAAATAGCTTTTGAATATGCGGTCGAGGTGGATAACGAGTGTGCTCATTTAGCGGGGTTTTTAATCACTTTGGGTACTTTGAAATACATGCCATCCGAATCCGGCGCATTGAGGAGTGCTGTTTCCCGGGGTATCGAACCTTCCAGCCTGTCTTCCCGCAATACATTGACCTCATCGCTCATCTGCAGGAGCGGCTCCACTCCTGTTGTATCCAGCTCATTGAGCTTTTCCACGAAATGGATCATGCGCTGCAGATCTTTTTTGATCTCTTCTTTCTCCGCATCGCTGAACTCCAGGCAGGCCAGATCGGATAAGCTGGCTATTAATGCATCATTGACTTCCATGGCGCTGTTGATGATAAACAAAAATAACGGATTCGGCCGAAGTTTCCAGTTTCGGGGTTACAGTTTACAGTTTATAGTTTTCAGTCTACGGTTCCCGGTTAGGGAAATTAGCGTCCTCCATGAAATTCAGATAAGCGCAACTGTAAACTGAAAACTATAAACTGTAAACCGTAAACCGGAGACTGTAAACTGTCAACCGGAAACTGTCAACTTTTGCTATCTTCGCCCTCCTTATGGAGAAAAAAAAAGAAATCGTATTGAGCGGCATTCGTCCCACCGGCTTTGTGCATCTCGGAAATTATTTCGGGGCCATTCACAACTGGGTGCGCATGCAGGAAGAATATGACTGTTATTTTTTTATTGCCGACTGGCATAGCCTCACCACGCATCCCGATACCAAAGCGCTTAGGGAAAATGTAACCAGGCTGATGGCAGAGCTGATCAGCAGCGGCCTCGACCCGGAAAAATGTGTGCTGTATGTACAAAGCGATATTCCCGAAATAGCGGAATTGTATCTCTACTTCAATATGATGGCCTATAAAGGGGAGCTCGAAAAAACGCCAACCTTCAAAGATAAAGTGCGGCAGCAGCCGGATAATGTCAATGCCGGACTGCTCACCTATCCTGTGCTGCAATCGGCCGACATTCTCATTCATCGCGCCGTGAAAGTGCCTGTGGGCAAAGACCAGGAACAGCACGTGGAGATGACGAGGAACCTGGCCGAAAGATTCAATTACCGCTACGGCAATGTATTTCCCCTGCCCCGGGCTTTCAGCTATGGCGGCGACCTGCTCAAGATCATGAGCCTCGACGGCAGCGGCAAGATGAGCAAGAGCGAAAACCAGATGAACACCCTGTACCTGGTGGATGATGATGAGCTTATCCGGAAAAAGATCATGCGGGCCAAGACGGACAGCGGTCCTGAAAAACCGCATTCGCCCAAGCCCGATTATATTGAGGGACTGTTCACGCTGATGCGCGTGGTCAGCGATCCTGCAGCAGTGCGGAAATTCGAAAACGATTATGATAATTGCAGCATCCGCTACGGCGATATGAAAAAACAGTTGGCCGAAGATATGATCAGGTTCATTGCTCCCATCCGGGCAAGAACGGAAACCCTCCGCAATGATGAAAAATATATGAAGCATGTGATGGAGCAGGGCGCTGTCAAAGCGCGCCTCAGCGCCAAAGCCACGATACAAGCGGTAAGGGACGCGATGGGACTGAAGTATTATTAGTCGCGAGGCGTGAGGCGTGAATCATGAATCGTCAGTCGTGAATCGTCAGTCGGCAGTATGATAATTTCTCACGACTGACGATTCACGCCTCACGATTTTAAATTTTACATTTCAGATTTTAGATTTTACATTTAAGGATGGCAAAGAGCAAGAAACCAAAACATATTGCTGTAGCAGGAAATATCGGCGCCGGCAAGACCACGCTGACGGAAATGCTCAGCAAGCATTATCGATGGATACCGCAGTTTGAAGATGTGGATCACAATCCTTATCTCAACGATTTTTATGAAGACATGCCCCGCTGGAGCTTCAACCTGCAGATCTTTTTTCTCAACAACCGCCTCAACCAGTTACTGGAAATCCATAGCGGATCAGAAACCGTGATCCAGGACAGAACCATTTATGAAGACGCTTACATCTTTGCTCCCAACCTGCACGAAATGGGCCTCATGAGCAAACGGGATTACACGAACTATTTTCAGTTTTTTCAGACACTGAAAAGAATGATAGAACCTCCCGACCTGCTCATTTATCTGCAGGGCTCGGTGCCGACGCTCGTAGGGCAGATTCAAAAACGGGGACGTGAATACGAAGAAAACATCCGCCTCGATTATCTCAAGCGGTTGAATGATCTGTACAATAAATGGATCGAAGGATATAAAGAAAGCTCCCTGCTCATCATCGATATCGATAAAAATAAATTCCCCGAAAACGAAGAACACCTGGGGGAGATCATTGCGAGGATTGATGCGCAGCTCTATGGATTATTCTAATCTAGTCTGAACTGGGATAGATGGGATTATTGGGATGTATGGGAAATTGATTTTAATTGCATCCCTTTCCCACAAATCCCATCCATCCCATCTATCCCAGTTCAGACAATAAAAAAACTCCATTACTTATGGAGTTTTTATCAGCAAACAATGTTAGAGGCCGGATAAGATTTTGAAATTTGCCTGCCAAGTTCTTATTTTATTTTTAATTTAAAAACAATTTTTTAACAAAAATTTTAAATCACCGGCCCTGCAGCAGCTATTGCCTCCGAAACCCCCTGCCGGTATTGTTCAAAATTGCCGGTAAACCTGGCTGCCAGGCCCTTGGCCTTTTCATCATAAGCTTGCGGATCGCTCCAGGTATTGCGCGGGTTAAGCATTTCGGCCGCTATTCCCGGACAGCTTTCCGGCATTTCCATTCCGAAAACAGGATGCTTTTCATAACCCACCTTATCGAGCTTTCCTTCCAGGGCGGCAGTGATCATGGCCCGGGTATGCTGCAGCCCGATCCTCGATCCGATGCCATAAGGGCCGGCGCTCCAGCCGGTATTCACCAGCCATACATTCACCTGCTGCTCCCTGATCTTGTCTCCTAACAGGGATGCATACCTGCCGGGATGCAGAGGCATGAAGGGAGCGCCGAAACAGGCGCTGAACGTAGGCTTGGGTTCAACGATCCCCGTTTCGGTACCCGCGATCTTGGCGGTATAGCCGGAAATAAACTGGTACATGGCCTGCTCCGCACTGAGCCTCGAAACAGGCGGCAGCACTCCGTATGCATCGCAGGTGAGGAAGAATATATTTTTCGGTGCATGGGCAACGGAAGGCTCGAGGGCATTGCCGATATAATGCAGTGGATAGGACACGCGGGTATTTTCCGTGATCGACCGGTCTTTGAAATTGATCCGGTTGGTGCCTGGAAAGAACTGAACGTTCTCTACCAATGCTCCCTTGCGTATGGCCTGATAGATTTCCGGCTCCTTGGCTTCATCCAGGTCTATGCATTTGGCATAGCATCCGCCTTCGAAATTGAAGATGGCGCCGGCAGCCCAGCCATGCTCGTCGTCGCCGATGAGCTTCCTGTTGCGATCCGCGCTCAGCGTGGTCTTGCCGGTTCCGCTCAATCCGAAGAAAAGAGCGGTGTCGCCGCCTGTTCCCATATTTGCGGCGCAGTGCATGCCCAGCACATTTTTTTCATGTGGAAGAATATAGTTCAGCACGCTGAATACCGCTTTCTTGATCTCGCCGGTATAACCGGTGCCCGCAAGCAGGATGATCTTATGCCTGAAAGAAATGACCACTGCATTATGCTGCCTCACCCCGCATTCCGCTGCATTCAGCCGGAGACCGGGAACAGCCAGTATATGCCATTCGGTCTTCATGGTCTCGAGCTCTTCTTCGGATGGTCTCAGGAGCATATTGGCGGCAAACAGGTTCATGGCCGGCGTTTCGGTAATGATGCGGATATTGAGGCGGTAACGGGGATCCGCACACGCAAAACAGTCGCGTATCCAGATCTCCGGCAGACTGTTCAGGTAAGCGGTGGCCTTTTTGAAAATGATGTTGAAATATTTTTCTTCCAGTGGTAGATTGAAATCATTCCAGTTAATGCTGTTCCCCGTGTGCTCATCTTTCAGTATGAACCGGTCTTTCGGGCTCCGGCCGGTGAACTCGCCCGTGCTGACCGCCAAGGCGCCTGTATCGCTCAATACCCCCTCGCCTCTCCGGAGGCAGGCGGCTATCAATTCGTCGGGGCCAAGCTGGTAATGAATGCCATCAGCAATATGGAGGCCCGGCCTGAGCAACTTGTCTACAGGCAATGAAACAACAGGTATAGACATAGCAGGCAATCGATTTTAGTTAAAGCTGCAAAGCTATAATTAAATATTATCTAAAACAAAGCACAAAATGACACTTAAATTAGATAATATTCAATATTGATGCCACTTTGAAAGAACTCATCTAACTAACAATTCGTTAGTTTCTGTTCGCCTTTCTGCCGCCGCCCTGCTTTGATGAATGAAAACTAATCCGCAAAAATTTTGACAGCGATGTGGAATATGTATATAGTCTGTTAAGGCAGAATGATCTATGCTCTTTTCATTACTTTTACAACTCTTAATACTGCTGAATGAAATACCTTCCTTTGGATCCTGCCTTGTTTGTGAAAAACCGCGAACGTTTTGTGAAGGAGCTATTGCCCGGCTCCATTGCCATTTTTGTGAGCAATGATGAGATGCCTTCCAATGGCGATGCGCTTTATCCCTTCAAACAGAACAGCGACCTGTTCTGGCTCAGCGGCATTGTGCAGGAAGACAGCATGGTCATTCTCTTCCCCGATCATCCCGATCCCAAATACAGCGAGGTATTGGTATTGGTGCGGCCTAATGAGCTCAAGGAAAAATGGGATGGAAAAAGACTGCGGGCAGAGGAAGCAAAAAAAATTTCCGGCATCGAAACCATAGTCTGGACCGACAGCCTCGATGCCTTGCTGCAAACCTGGATCCATCTTGCCGATAACATCTATCTCGATTCTAATGAGAACGACCGCAAGTCGAGCCTGGTGCCGACGCGCGAATACCGATTTATCGAAGAAATAAAAAAAAGGTACCCGCTGCATCAGTACCATCGCGCTGCAAAGATCATGAAGCAACTGCGCGCCATAAAAACCGAACAGGAAATCCAGGTGCAGCAGCAGGCCATTAACATTACACACAATGCTTTTCTGCGCTTGCTGAAAACAATCAGGCCCGGCATCATGGAATATGAGATCGAAGCGGAGATCTGGCATTCGTTCTTATCGCAGCGCGCTACAGGCCCTGCTTATGGCAGCATCATTGCCAGCGGCGACAGGGCCAGGACATTGCATTATATTGCGAATAACCAGGAATGCAGGGATGGGGAGCTGGTGCTGATGGACTTCGGAGCAGAATACGGCGGATATTGCGCCGACCTCACCCGCACCGTTCCGGTGAACGGCAAATTCAGCAAAAGGCAGAAGCAGGTGTACGATGCCTGCCTGCATTTGCACAATTATGCCAAGAGCCTGCTCAAGCCCGGGATCATCATCACCGATTATCATAAACAGGTTGGCGAAGAAGCCAATGCCGTTTTCCTGAAGCTCGGGCTGCTCACGAAATCGGATATCAAGAACCAGACGCCCGAAAATCCGGCTTACTGGAAATATATGTACCACGGCATTTCGCATCACCTGGGCATCGATGTGCACGACCTGGGTACGCGCACGGCCCCGCTCAAGGCAGGCATGGTGCTTACCGTGGAGCCCGGCATTTATATCGAAGAAGAGCAACTGGGCGTGCGCATCGAGAACAATGTATGGATCACGCGCAACGGCAATAAAGACCTCATGGCAAACATTCCGATTACGGCAGAAGATATCGAAGCGCTGATGAAGCAAAAAAATTAATGTGCGAATGACTAATGTGCGGATGTGCGAATGAAAAGATAAAGATTATTCGCATATTGGGATGGCAAATTTGACAATTTCATGA
>CAYYZJ010000211.1:0-5807 GCA_964475615.1 uncultured Flavitalea sp.
CCGGCTAATAAGGTTCCGTGGCCGAGCGGCTAGGCAGAGCTCTGCAAAAGCTTCTACAGCAGTTCGAATCTGCTCGGAACCTCCGATTGAAGGATCGCATCACCGCGATCCTTTTTTAGTTTTATCCGGCTTTACTTCTGCAACAACTTCAACCGATTTTTATTCCTTACTTTTAGTGTGACAAAGTAGCGTTAATAAAAAACTGCATAATCATGACTAAAATCAAACAAGGCAAAAATGAAGTGGCTGCATTTTTGGGAGAACTGATCTCTTTCCGTAATTCCCTAAAATTAATTCACTGGTCTATTACGGGCAAGGGCAGTTACGAAGCACATATTTCGCTGGATCAGGCAATTGATTCGCTTGTTGAAATCACTGACCGTCTTGTGGAAACCAGTTTTGCCCTGAAAGGAACCTTAAATATTGTAATACCTGAAACGGCAAAACCCGACAATTACATTAAACATATAGAGGGCTTTTATGAGCATGTGGAAGATACAAGGAAACAATTATTCTCCGAATCCTTTTCACAGTCTATTATTGATGATGCGCAGGAAGCCATTCAGCAATTGCTGTTTCGCCTGAAAAGATTGGAGTAGGCGATTTTATTTTTTCATCCTGAGGCGATCGGCCACCAACTGGCCTATCTGTATGCCCATACGGTTGCTGATAACGGTAGAATAGCGGTAATGTATGCCTCCAAGGAAACGCGAGTTCATCGTTTCCAAAGCTGCATTCCGGAACGAGGTAAAAGACCTTCTGCCTATGCCGAATTCCAGTTCCGTGGTGTCGGTATATGAAAAATTATCTCCGAATATGCTGGTGAGCGCTTCTGCTGCGGCTGCGGAAATAGTGCAATGCCCGCAGGTGTATTCGGGAAAAGGCGGCGTTTGCAGGTGCGGTCTCCAGTTGGGATCGAAATATTTGTTGATGACCGTCTCGGGCCTAACGGTATTGTAAATGTATTTTATATTCCAGCATTGGATAAAGGCATCGAATAAGGCAATGGCTGTTTTGGCATGCGCAGTTACCGTGGTGGGAAAGTCTGCACCGGCCTTTTTTGCCGCAATGCCCGCAATGCTCATCCAGTGTCCGCCCGGCGAAAATTTTTTTGTGCCGAACATCAAATGACCCGAGACATTTAATTTAAAAGGATTGTCGTCCCAGAAATCGGCAATGAATGCTTCCTCCGGCGTAAGGCTGTCTATCGTGTTCTGTATAAGCTTTACTTCCTTGTAATAAGGACTGTTCTTATCCGTTACGTTGAAAGTATAGGGAGGCGGCGGCATGAATTGATCAATGCTGTCCATTACTACATACCGGATCGTACTCCAATGCGGTTCCATAGCAGAAAAATAGGCCGGCGGCGTCGGAACCCAGCGCCCCGGGGAATCGAGAACGGTATATTCCGGCGCGCCCCTGGTCTCCAGGTATCTGTCCTTTCTGCTCCACTGCATAATGGCCGAAGCAACCGTATCCGCATACGCTATGGAGTTTTCGTATATATCGGATGGTATGCCGTGTTCCTTCGCCAGTTTTTTTAAACTGTCCGTATATGCCCGCATGCTTCCCTGCGGAAAGGTTACGGCTTCTCCCAGTTTGCAAAAGGCCATCAGGGATGCCAGTTCGTAATTGATCTTGTCTTTCATGACTGGTTTGGGAATTGCATTCAGCCCATGTAACTGACCGGCCAGCGAGCGATAAGCGGAAGGATAGCCCGCGGCGATTACTTCGTACCCGGCCACTGCCGCATAGAGATAATTGCGCGAAGCCACGATGGGCCCGAAATTATTTCCCATTACCACCGTATTCAATTCATGCACCGTGTTGGAATACAGCAATGGGTCGTTAAAAACTTTATCATAATCGGTCTTTGAATGGCAGGCGGTAACAAAAACCGTAATACAACCGGCAACGATGAGGTGGCGGAGCAAACAAGCAGTAGACAATCGCATTGGGCAAAATTATGTGAATTAGACTATTTTTCAATCGGCCGGAGATTTTTGGTTAGTCCGCTGTAAATTAATTTAGAATTGTCCTTGTTTTTTATATTTTGGCATTTTATGAAATACTCTAAATGGATAGGACTGCTCGCTGCAATGGCCCTGATCATTTCCTGCTTTCTTCCCTGGGCTTATTATCCGGATATCGATAAAACCTTCACGGGATTTTTTTCTGAAAAGAATCAATACGGCAAACCGGGAAAGGTATTTGTATGTTTAGCCGTATTGATGATGGTGCTTTTTCTGTTGCCGAAAGTCTGGGCCAAGCGGATCAATATATTCATAGGGGTGCTGGTTGTGGCGTTTGCCATCAAGACCTATATTCTCTTTACTGCCTGCTACCGGGGAAACTGTCCGCATGCAGAAACAGGATTGTATATCGTTATGATTGCCTCGCTGATCCTGCTGATCGCTTCGGTGCTGCCCGATCTGGAACTCAAAAAGGATTGATCATGTATGCTCGATAAGCCGCGCAATGCCGAACGCGCATCCTGCGGCAATGGCGCCAATGATCATTACCCTCAGTGCGCCCGTCCATGCATTTACGCCGGTTACCCTGCTCTTGAAATAACCGAATACAAAAAGGCATACCAACGTGATCACCGCAGATATTTTTAACCCGGTGATGCCGTCGGCAACAAAAAAATAAGGGCTCAACGGAATGAGCCCGCCTACGATATATGACATGCCGATATTGAACGCGCTTTTTCTTGCCCTCATCGGATCGGGCTTATCGAGGCCAAGCTCGTATTTCATCATCAGCTCCACCCATTTTTCCTTGTCGCGGGTCACTTCTTCAACAGCTTTGTTCTGTATCTCCTCGCTTAACCCCAGCGAGGAAAAAAAATCCTTGATCTCCTGCTTTTCGATATGCGGCACCGTTTCCACCTCATCATATTCGCGTTTGAGCTCGGAATTATAATGATCCAGTTCGGTTTTGCCTGCGAGGTATCCACCCAGTCCCATGGCAATGGAACCGGCTGCGATCTCGGCCAGCCCGGCAATGATGATCAGTCCTGTGCTCTGAACAGCTCCGCTCAATCCTGCTGCCAGCGCAAAAGGAACGGTCAGCCCGTCCGACATGCCGATAACAATATCGGTGATCATTTCGGAGCTGACCAGGTGTTTTTCTGTATGTCTTACAGCGATATCGTGCATAGGATGATCGTAAAGCTAAGGAAAACTTGCGGGAGAAGGTGAAAGGCAGAGGGTAAAAGGTAGAAGGCGTAAGGTGGAAGGTGAAAGGTGAAAGGCATGTGCTAAGATACCTTACGCCTTCTACCTTACACCTTCTCCCTTATTCCTCCAATACCCTGAGGCTTCTGCGGATGATCTCCAGGCAATCCGTTATCTGCTCCCGGGTAATGAGCAACGGCGGGGCAAACCTGATCTTGTCGCCATGAGTGGGCTTGGCCAGCAGACCGTTCTCTTTCAGGGACAGGCAAAGCTCCCAGGCGGCATCGGGATGGTGATGGTCGATGACCACTGCGTTCAGCAATCCTTTTCCCCTTACTATTTTTATATAGGGAGAATTGATCTGCTTCAATCCCGCTCTCAGCAGCTCGCCCATGGCCGCTGCATTTTCCGTCATCTTCTCTTCTTTTAAAACAGACAAAGCGGCGATGGCGATCCTGCAGGCCAGCGGATTTCCACCGTAGGTTGATCCATGTTCTCCCGGCTTGATCGTAAGCATGATCTCATCATCGGCCAGCACTGCGCTCACCGGCATGACACCTCCGCTCAGGGCTTTTCCGAGAATCAATATATCCGGCCGCACAGATTCATGATCGCAGGCCAGCATCCTGCCGGTGCGGCCCAGCCCCGTCTGTATTTCATCGGCAATGAACAGCACCTGTGCATCTTCGCAATATTGTTTTGCCGTGCTCAGGTAACCATCTTCCGGAACCACAACGCCGGCTTCGCCCTGGATGGGTTCTACCAGAAAACCGGCAACGTTTTTGTCCTGCAGCGCAAGCGCCAGTGCATTCAAATCGTTATATGGAATGATCTCGAAACCCGGCATATAAGGGCCGAAACCCTTGTAGGAAGCAGGATCGGAGCTGAAGGAGATCACCGTGCCGGTTCTTCCGTGGAAATTACCGGCGCAAACAATGATCTTTGCCTTGTTCTCCGGAATGCCTTTTACATCATATCCCCAGCGGCGGCAGAGCTTGACGGCGGTTTCCACTGCCTCCACTCCGGTATTCATGGGTAACACCTTCGTATAACCGAAAAAACGGGTAATAAACTGCGCATACTCACCCAGCGTGTCGCTGTGAAAAGCGCGGGAAACCAGCGTGAGCTGCCGGGCCTGGCCGATCAACGCTTCAACGATACGCGGATGGCAATGCCCCTGGTTTACGGCCGAATAGCCGCTCAGGAAATCATAATACCGTTTGCCGTCCACATCCCATACGTGAACGCCGCGGCCCCGGCTCAATACCACCGGGAGGGGATGATAATTGTGTGCTCCGTATTTTTCTTCCAGTTCAAGATAATATCTGGATTTATCGGTCAGTGATGAAGTGATGGACATAAATTTAATTTGCGGATGTGCGAATGGCTAATGTGCGAATGAGATCAATAAGCAGGGAGATGGCTGACGCAAGGGGTCATATCGTCATCACTGATGATCGAGGAAGTCGAGGTTGAGGTCCAGGAAATGCAGCGGATATGTTTTGTATGCGATCATGTATGCCGGCAAGATAATCATTTTTCGGCAATATCAAGAGCCGGGTTTATAGCGATTTTCTTTCAGCAGGTTCCAGTTCCTGTAGCCGAACAATTTTTTTCCACCCAGTATCCGGTTTTCAATAAAGCTGAGGATCCGGTATTTGGGCTTTTCGTGACTGATCTTTTCCCTCGTGATCCTGAGTTTTTTACCGTAATCCAGCTTGTCTTTCCAGTCATGCCTGGCTATCCATTCGCGCATAATTTGAGGATGGGTTCCCTGGTAAACGTTTAATCTTCCCAGCGGGCCGTATTCGAAATAGGCGGCTTTGGCCGCATAGTCCTCGGTGGCTTTGTTACGGCCGAAATGCATGGAGCTTTGCTCTTTGCGCTTGGACTGCATGATATAAGGCGGACGCACCCATCCGTAATGAAATATCCTTGCATTGGTCCGGATCACATTCAGCTTTTTTTCATTATCGATGCGGAACGACTGGGCATCTTTATATGAAGTAACGCCGATATGATTGCGCACGATCCTGATCTCGGCCTCATACCAGCTATGGGCATGGATATAATGCGCGTAATCGCCCCAGAAATGCAGATAACGAAAAAGCATGCCCTGCACATTTTCGTCATTCAGATATTTATTGCAGCATCTCAATATCTCTGCATGATCGTCTTCATGCACCACTTCATCGGCCTGCAGGTAAAGGCACCAGTCGCCGCTGCATTGCTGCAGGGCGAATGTGGTTTCCTGCCTGAAGATCTCGCCGTCGATGAACAGCTTTTCATCCCACACGCGCGGAAAGATTTTTATTTTGGGAGATGGGATCGATCTGATCAGCTCCTCTGTATTGTCGTCTGCATCGCCTTTTCCGAGCGCCACGATGAACTCATCCACGATCGGCAATACCGATTCAATCGATTCCTTGATCGGGAAATAATATTTGGAGGCAGTCCTCACCATGGCAAAGCCTGAAAGTTTCATGCAATTACAATTGATCAGGGAATAATGCTGATTCGATATGCTTTATCCTGAGTGAACGGGATTTTATTTTTTTCGAAGATACCATAAAACGAAGAACCGCTCCCTGTCATCGATGCATACAGGGCGCCGGAATCGTACAATTT
>CAYYZJ010000212.1:0-4610 GCA_964475615.1 uncultured Flavitalea sp.
GGCGGAAAGTTTTGGAGAGATTGACGGACGGCCGCAGGTAATATCCCTTATCGGTTGTGCTGTTGCCATTGGTAAGGCTAAGCTGATCGGCAAGCTGCCATCCCCCGAAATCCTGGTTATGGGTGATGGTATTGCGTATGCCGGTAAAATGCGATCCGCGATTGTATCCTGAGATCTCGTATTTCACCGCATTCTTTTTTTTATCGCTGAGCTGAAAGCCGGCGGAGTATAAGGTTTCATTATCGGAAGCAGTGACCTCGAGCGGCAGTCCCCAGTCGCGCAGGAACTCAACGGAACGCAGGCGCTCCAAAGGCTGAAAACGGGAATCCACATATTCATACGAAAAACCGGATGCCAAGGCCAGCCCTTTTGAAGAAGAAGCAAAGGGATGAATGTTCTTTAATTGCCATCGCGTCGCATAGCCATTATCGTTAGCCTTGTCTTTTGAAGAAAGTGAATTGACATCGTAATGGCTTCCTGCAAATTCTCCGCTGAGGAAAGTATTTTTGGAGATATTGTAATCCGCTCCAACCGTAAACACCCGCTGTGTTTTCGGAGTTACCAGGAACTGCACGGCTTCAAACTGGCCCTGCTTCTGGCCTTTTACAGGAGCCACCCAGCGGTAAACATTTCCGTTAACGCCGTTCAGGTCAGGAACATAGTTCCCGTTACCGAGGCCAACATCCACAAAGGAAAGATTGTACAGCGTTATATTGGGATTAACGGAGAATACATATACCGAATCGTGCCTGAACAGGCCATCGGCATCCACATAAACCGTATCTATTTTCTGGTACAGCACTTTGCCCGATCCAAGTGTATCGACAGGAGCAACGGGATAAAAAGCTTTATTAACGCTGTCGCCAAGCTGGTTCAGGAATTTTTTCTGGTCGGCATCGAGGGTCTGGTTGATGGGTGAATTCCTGGAATCGCTGTTGCTGAAAACGGCTGCGCGCAGCTTGAGCTTGTCGCTGAAATTGGTCTCGTTGTACAGGTATAGGTTGACATTCAGATAATACTGGTTCGAATATTCAAACTCAACCTGTATCCTGCTGTCTTTCGTGATCATACGTTTAGGGGTAAACGTAATTTCGGCCGTATTGTAATTGATCACATAATCCTGGTCTTCGCCCCGCTGCATGAGCTGGCCGTCGATAAATACTTTTTCTGTTCCGGCAAGCACAATAAAATAGAGTTCGTTATTGGCTCCCTGCAGGCGGTAAGGGCCCTGGTTTCCTTCCTGTCCCTGGAAAATATTGCGTGTAAATTTTCCCTTGGCAATAGCGCCGCTCACAAGGGTCTTATTGCTGACCTTATCCGAGATGCGATTGGTGGTTTCAAAAGACGCGCCCTGCAGGCGCTTGTAAAAGTTAAGGAAATAATTCTGGTTCTGGCGAAGGTCGATATCGCCCATGCTCAATGCCCATGTTTTCTTTTTGAACTGGAGAAATATTTTATCAAAATCGCTCAGCTCGGCTGTGGTGCCGTCGGGCTGAATGGGGATATTGTTGTCGGTTATGGCAGCGGAAATCTCGATGCTGTCCGCCAGATACCCGCTGAGCTGAAGGTTGAGGTTGGAATTCACCACGGCATCCTGGCTGTTGCCAAAGGAAATAGACCTTCCGAAGCTGCCGTTATAAGTGATATTGCCGAAATTGAAAAAATTATCATTCCCTGTTTTTCCTGCAGCATAAACCTCGGGCATGATCATGAAATTGTTTTCGATCTTTTCATAGTCCAGCCTTTTCACCACATCGTTCAGCCTGTAGGGAAAAGCGCGGTACATGATGAATACGCTGTCGATATTGGGCTTCTGCTTCCATGAAAGCGTGGCGTTGATATAATCGATGGCATAGGTATTGGGATCGATGCCGGTTATGGAAAAAGTATTGGGGATGATGCTCATGGAATCGATCCGTATGGGCGTTGCACTGACCGGGATAAACCTGCGATGGAGATTGGAGACCGGCGGTTTAAGTGAAGCAGGAGCTGCTTTCGGCTGAGGCCGCTGCGCACTCGCCGCCAAGACAAAAACACAGCAAACAGTAATAAGTATAAGCAGTCTCAGCGTCAAAAACAGGTGGTTTCATTAAGAATGCTCAAAATTCGGATTTTATTGTTCAAGAGGGGCAAAATCAGTTAGTTATAATCGGTGAATAGAGTGAATACGGAAAGGGTTCCTGATTTCAGGAAATTTTAACGCAGGCTTCGCAGCCGGGGAGCGCTGGGATTTGTCAACACAGGTAATGAAAAAGACCATTAACCCCTGCTTATTTATCGTTGCTGTTTCTTTAACGGGCTGCTATATGGAACACGCATATTACTTAACGCCGTTCGACATCAATTCCAATCATTACCACAATATTCCCTTGCATACCGATTCCTTCAAAGCGGCCACCTATGTGCATGCTGTTTTTACTGGCGGCAACGCTAATGATAATGCGCGCGACTTCCTTTATGCATTTCAATTCAATCTGCACCGGGCGCATAATTTCGGAAATTTTCAGGCTTATTACGGAGGAGGTTTCAGTCTGGGATCATACCTCGTGGGTAATTATACCACTTATGATCACTATTATTATCCTCGCGATACCTCTTTCAATATTCCCTATTCCCAGCAGTTCTTCGGAAGTTATGGCTTGAATGCCGGTATGAACTGGGTTATTCCTTTTGCGAATGGAAGAGGCGAATGGAGGACTATCGGATTTCAGGCATCTGTGGAGAATGAATTCGGGGATTATCTGAAGTTCAGGAAAAATCTTCCCGATTCCGTAGTTAATATAAACGCTAAATACAGCTTGACCACTACCCTCGGCGGAGCGTCAGAGATTATCTGGAAAACACGTCATGGAACTTCCATCGGCTATAAAATTGCCGGCGGAGGCTCCCTGGTTCCTTCAAAAAAGTATTTTGGCAACGAGAACTCCTATCGTCCGTATTATACTTCGCAAACATTGCATGTGACCAAAGGAAGGTGGACAGGATTCGGGCAGATCAATAACGGCCTTTATTCTGTAAGCTTTCAATTCGGCATCAATTACAGATTGTCAAAAAGAAAATGAATTATAACCTAACTATCACGCCCCTACGAAATTCACATCTCCATACAGCTCCTGCCTCAATTGCTTTACCCGTTCATTTTCGAGATATTTATCGAAGGTCATCAGGCGGTCGATGATGCCGTTCGGGGTCAGCTCGATGATGCGGTTGGCCACGGTTTGCAAAAAGGTATGGTCGTGCGAAGTGAGCAGCACGATGCCTTTGAAATTGATCATGCTTTCATTGAAAGACTGGATGGATTCCAGGTCGAGATGGTTGGTGGGTTCATCGAGTATCACTACGTTCGGATCCTGGAGCATCATGCGGCTGATCATGCAGCGCACTTTCTCGCCTCCGCTCAGTACGCCCACTTTTTTCAATACCTCGTCGCCGCTGAACAGCATCTTGCCCAGGAATCCGCGCAGGAAGGGCTCGTCCACATCCGTTACATGGGGAGGAACGAACTGGCGCAGCCAGTCCATGAGGTTAATGTTCTTATCGGTGAAATAGCTGCTGTTGTCGTTCGGCAGGTAGGCGGTGGTTACGGTGGTTCCCCATTCATACTTGCCGCCATCGGCCTTCATTCGGCCATCGATGATCTCCATGAAACTGGTAAGCGCCAGATGATCCCTGCTGACCAAAGCGATCTTATCGCCTTTGTTGACGCTGAAATTCACGTCGGAAAAAAGCAATCTTCCGTCTTCCGCCGACTTGCTCAGCTTTTCCACATTCAGTATCTGGTTGCCCACTTCGCGCTGCTGTTTGAAGATGATGCCGGGATAGCGGCGGTTGGAAGGTTCGATCTCTTCGATGGTCAGTTTTTCCAATGCTTTTTTGCGGGAAGTGGCCTGCTTCGATTTGGATGCATTGGCGGAGAAGCGGGCAATGAAGTCCAGCAACGCCTGGCGTTTTTCTTCCATCTTTTTATTCTTATCGCTCAACTGGCGGGCCATGAGCTGGGAAGATTCGTACCAGAATGTATAGTTGCCCGTGAATATCTTTATTTTCTGGCGATCCACATCGGCCACGTGGGTACATACGGCATCCAGGAAGTGGCGGTCGTGCGAAACCACGATCACGATATTTTCATAATCGGCCAGAAAGTTCTCGAGCCAGTTGATGGTTTCCACATCCAGGTCATTGGTAGGCTCGTCGAGCAGCAGGATATCGGGATTGCCGAATAAAGCCTGCGCCAGCAATACGCGTACTTTCAATGCGCCGGGCAATTCTTTCATCAATACATTGTGAAGCGATTCCTTAACGCCCAGGTCGCTCAATAAAGCGGCGGCATCGCTTTCTGCAGTATAGCCGCCCATCTCGCCGAATTCGGCTTCGAGCTCGCCGGCCCTGATGCCGTCTTCTTCCGTAAAATCGGTCTTGGCATAAATGGCTTCACGATCCTGCATCACCTGCCAGAGCTTTTTATGTCCCATCAGCACGGTATGCAGCACCGTGGACTCATCGAACTCAAAATGGTTTTGCTTGAGCACGGCCATGCGCAGGCCGGGAGTAATTTCAACGGACCCTTTATTGGGCTCTATCTCTCCCGACAATATTTTCAGGAAAGTGGA
>CAYYZJ010000213.1:0-1950 GCA_964475615.1 uncultured Flavitalea sp.
GGATTGATGATCTCTTTGGATGAAAGCGGGGCAGCCGAAATATTCTGTACGGCGTGCTGGGAAGTTGGCGTAGCAATATGCACATAACCCCAGTCGATGCGGAGATCATCGCCTTTTTTCTGCAGCACCGGCTGTGCGGTAGTGCCTGCCCTGAGGCCGCTTATTGCGGCAGTGGCGTATTTCGTGGCAACCACTTCCTGTGCGGGCGTGTTCACGGCCAGGTCGGTGGCGGCGCCGAAATACAATTTCACATTATGGTCGGCTCCGTCATTCGATTTTACTTTGAAAGAGATATAAGAAACAGGCCGTGATAATAATTGCAGGTCATCCAACAGCAAGGGAGAAGTAAAAGCGAGTGTAAGATCTACGCCGCCGCAGGTAAATGTATACATGGTTTGCGTGGCCTTAACGGTAACGCTTTTCTGCACAGCGGCAATGATTTCATTGTCTGCCTTGGGAGGCGGCTCATTGGCGAGACCTGCATCCAGCCAGGCCCCGCCGGCTGTATTGGCGCAATGGATGGCCAGTGTGTTCTTTCCTTTTTTCAATTTATTTTTTGCCGCTTCAACGGGAAAATACTGGAACTTTCCGTTCCAGCACTGGCAGGTGTAAATAAGCTCGCCGTTCAAGTATACTTCCACGTTATCATCGTGATGCAGCTTCAGGAACAGTTTGTTGAAATCGATATCGTTCA
This sequence comes from uncultured Flavitalea sp., assembly GCA_964475615.1. GTDB lineage: Bacteria > Bacteroidota > Bacteroidia > Chitinophagales > Chitinophagaceae > Puia. Next base: position 695 of record CAYYZJ010000213.1, read on the forward strand.
GGGTGAATGATCTTCTGGCCCAGATGTCCTTGCTTGTCCATACTGTTTTTGCCCGGCCTTTGTTGTCGCCGAAAGGAGCTTTGCCGGTTTGCCAGCCTGCATCGTTGAATTCGGTATCCGTCCAGCCGGAGCCGGGGTCGGTTTCGGTATATCGGAATTCATAATCCTGTTCGTCGGATGTGGGAAGAATGGTCTGCATGGGCCTGTCTTCCTCGCCCAGGAAACGATAGGTCTTGCCGTCTGCTACCAGCAATCCCAGCAAGGGCTGATCGGCGCCGGTCCAGTGTTTGGTGGCAGACGCATTCAACGCATCGGTAAAAGACCATACGCTGAAATAAGGATTGTGGGTGATGAGCGGATACGCAGGCATTTTTTCGACCTGCGCAGAAACAGCGGACAATAAACAGGACAATGCAACTGTAACGGCAACGGACAACCGTAGATTTCTCATATAATTCAGCTTGATTTGAATATTTATGCAAACGTTTACATAAAACAGATCGGTCACTGAAATTATAGGAATATTATCAAATAAAAAAAATCGAATGATTTGTTTATTGGATCATGTTAAGATAACGCCCCATCCAGTATGGAAGCAGCCAGAACACCGGCTCCCTCTCCATATCGGGATAACCGCCAACGGCATCCCAGGGATTCTTATCCCATCGCACCACTATCCGGATGCTGGCAGGCGGCAGCTCGCTGACCTGCAGCTCGTCGAGCACCGGCTCATGCACCAGGCTGATGTCTTCGCGATGGGTATGATCGATATGCCAGTTCACCAGGTCGAGCGGGGTGTCGATAAGGAATTCGAGTGAAGCGTCCAACGCTGTTTTGTTGCCGGTGGCATAGGCATAGAAGAAATTGATCAGCGGGCTCCTGTCCTTTTTCCTTCTTTCCATAAAATCGTTTGCATGTTGCCGGTAGAAGGCAAGCAGCCTCGGATCCGTTTCACAATGAAGCAGGATGGGATAGAGATAGGTTTGCAGGATGACGTCGAAATATACGAACCAGGCGGGGTTCTGGTCTTTGATCGCAGCCATATTGTCGAGATAATGCTCTTCCCTGATCAGCCGCAGGTAATGCTGCTGGTATTTTTCATTGCGGGTCATATAATAGGCCAGCTTCAGGAAAGCCAGCAGCTCCATCGAGTTCTGCGCGCGGTCGGGCATCCATTCGGGATCGCGGTTCAATGCATCGGGCGACCAGACCGACCATCGCGTATGCGTTCCATCGATATCCACCAGATTGAAATC
>CAYYZJ010000214.1:0-9705 GCA_964475615.1 uncultured Flavitalea sp.
GCAGCGGCGTCTGTTTTGCGTACCTCGGGATGGTTGGCCAGCCCGAGATAATTATTGAGGCTCCAAACGATCATCTCTTTTCCCCTGAACCTCATTTTGCTTCCGATTTCCCCTTCCAGCTTGGGAAATGCAAAATAACCATGCGCTCTTTCGCGATGCTGGCCGATGGGGCCATAATGCTTGATCAGCCTTTCGAAAATGTCTGCCATTTTTATAGAGTATTAAGTTCAGAATACGCAAAAATAGCGCATTTGGGGCTAAAAAAACAGCCCGGATACAAGACCCGGCCGATTGTTCTTTGAACGGGTGAATAAGCAAATGGCAGACCTTTCATGCTTTCATCCGTTTTGTTATTTAATTGCATTCGTTATTTTCAAATGCTCCAATTCAAATATATTTGTTCAAAATTTTCAACAGCATGTTTCGTAAAAGCGTATTTGTTCTTCTCTTTTCATGTACAGCCATCCTTGCTTTCAGTCAGCTTCCATCCCCGCTCAGCCGCCCCAAACTGGTGGTCGGTATTGTGGTAGACCAGATGCGATGGGATTTCCTGTATCGTTATTATGACCGTTATGGCAGCGGCGGCTTCAGGCGTTTGCTGAATGAAGGATTTGCCTGCCAGAATGCAATGATCAATTACCTGCCTTCGTATACTGCCGTGGGGCATACCTGTGTTTTCACAGGATCGGTTCCTGCCATCAGCGGCATTGCAGGTAATGACTGGACGGATCAGCTCAGTGGAAAGACCATGTACTGTACCGACGACAGCACGGTGCAGGGTGTGGGCAGCAATAGTGCAGAGGGAAAGATGTCGCCCAGAAACCTGCTGGTATCGACAGTTACCGATGAATTGCGCATGGCCAGCAACTACCAGTCGCGGGTGATCGGAATATCATTGAAAGACCGTGCAGCCATCCTGCCTGCAGGGCATGCTGCCAATGCCGCTTTCTGGTTCGATGATGTCAATGCTCATTTTATAAGTAGCACCTATTATATGCAGCAATTGCCCGATTGGGTGAATAAGTTCAATGAGGAGAACCGGGTGCAGCAACTGATCAGTAAAGGCTGGAATACGCTTTATCCGGTCAATACGTATAAGCAAAGCGATCAGGACAATGAACCTTATGAAGGCAAGCTTCCCGGCGAAGCCGCTCCTGTTTTTCCGCACGACCTGCAATCGGCTTATGCAAAAAGCAAGGGCAGCTTCCGCTCAACTCCTTTCGGCAATACCATCACGCTCGATTTTGCTGCGGCAGCCGTCGACGCCTATCATCTGGGCAACGGGCCTGCAACCGATTTTCTGACCATCAACTGTGCATCCACCGATTATGTGGGTCATTTGTTCGGCCCCAATTCCATCGAAATTGAAGATACTTACCTGCGCCTCGATCTCGATCTCGCCAAATTTTTTACCATGCTGGATAATAAGGTCGGCAAAGGGAAATATGTTGTTTTCCTTACGGCAGATCATGGAGTTGCCCATAATGTAGGCTATATGCAGCAGCATCAGATCCCCGCCGATTTCGTTCATGCAAAGCCGTTAGTAGATTCGCTCAATGCATTGCTGCAGCAAAAATTCGGCGTTGAAAAGCTGGTGCGTTCGGGCATGAACTACCAGATCAATTTCGATATGAATGCCATCGATGCAAAGCAACTGAATTTTGATTCGATCAAAAAAGCAGCGGTCGATTATCTGTCCAGGCAACCGGGAATTTCTTTTGCGGTAGATATGGCGAAGATCGGCGCTGCACCGGTACCAGAGCCATTGAAGACCATGATGATCAACGGATATAATTCCAGGCGAAGCGGCCCTGTACAGGTGGTATTTAATCCCGGCTGGCTCGAATCCTATGCCAAGACCGGAACCACGCATGGCGCCTGGAATCCCTATGATACACATATTCCGCTCCTGTTCATGGGATGGGGCATTGCTCATGGAAGCACATCGGCTGTGGTGCACATGACGGATATTGCGCCGACCATTGCCGCCTTACTGCATATCCAGATGCCGAATGGATGCATCGGACAGCCGATCCAGGCCATAGTAAAATAAATGAAATGGAATGAATTTTATACTTGAACATTGAGTGTTGAATGTTGAGTGTTTTATCTTGCATGAAACATTTAACACTCAACACTCAAGTTATTATTTTGGGCTTAATGCTTTTTTAATTCTTTCCAGTACATCTTCCAGGTGATAGCGGCTCAGTTTATCTTTTGTGAAAGGAATGGCTGCGGTGATCTCCGATTTCAACGCGTTGAGATTGGCTCTTGCCACTGAGGGGATATCCGTGTTTTTTGTATCGTTGCCGATGAGGATGATCAGCCCGCGCGGCAGGCCTGCGGGCATTGCCTGCTGAGGGTCGAGCAATGCGATCATGGCTTCGGTATATGTTTTCTGCAGGTTTCTCCGGTAATTGTCGATAGGCTTTTTGTTTTTGAGCTCGCTCCAGATCGCTTTTTTCAGATCGTCGGTATATTCAATGATGGAATAGGTATCGGGGCCGAATCGCGCTGTGCAGGCTGATATCCTGAACAGACGGCCCGCAGAGAGCAGGCTGCCCAGCATATTGGTCTGGATGCTGCCTATGCTTTCTGCGCCTGCCGGATCGCTGATCTTGTTGAGGATGTCTTTATTCAGCAGCCAGTAAGGTGTTTCAAACAATTCGCGGTTCAGGAAAGCAAGGGCCTGCTGCTGGATGGCTTTGGGAACAGGCTCGTATACATCTCCGGTTTGCTCAACGCTCTTGCTGGTTTCATAAATACCGCCGATATTTTTTGCGGCATGCTCCATATAAGTGCCGAACTGATCTTCGAGGTCGTCGTACATTTCTTTGAGGTTATCGTATTTGTCGCCTTCTTCTTTTGTCCACTCTGGAAGGTTGGGCAGGATGCGTTTGAGGTTTTTGATCCCGTATTCGCCGGCCTTCATGCTGTTATCGCCCAGGTCTTCCCTTTGTGCGCGCGGATCATAGTTGAGGTATTCGCCGCCGAACCACAAACGCGGGTTTGCCGAAATGCTGTCGACGATCCATTTGTTGAGCGTTTTTTTATCTTCCTCTTCATCTTTTGTTCCGGCGATGGGCCTGTATCCCCAGACGATGGCCCATTCATCATATTCGCCGATCCTCGGATAGATGCCTGCAGGGCCGATATTGTCTTCAGGCTGTGCCACATAATTAAACCGCGCCATGTCCATGATAGAAGCGGTATGTCCGTTGGCCTCTACCCAGGCTTTGTTGCGCAGCTTTTCTACCGGCGTGCGGCTGCTGCTGCCCATATTGTGGCGAAGTCCCAGCGTATGTCCCACCTCGTGAGATGCTGCAAAGCGGATCAAAGCGCCCATAAGTTCGTCGTCGAATTTCATTTTCCTTGCCCTCGGGTCCACTGCTGCCGCTTGGATCATATACCAGGAATGCAGCAGCTTCATCACATTATGATACCATCCGATATGGCTTTCCAGGATCTCTCCGCTGCGCGGATCCCATTCGCTGGGGCCATAGGCGTTTTCGATATCGGAAGCCAGGTAGCGGATCACGGAAAAGCGGGCGTCTTCCAGGCTCATGCTGCTGTCGTTCTCGGGCCATTCCCTCCCGACGATGGCATTTTTGAAGCCTGCTTTTTCAAATGCTTTCTGCCAGTCGTTGATGCCGGCAATGAGATAAGGCCTCCATTTTTTGGGAGTGGCCGGATCGATATAATATACGATCTGCTTTTTGGGCTCCACCAGCTCGCCGCGCTTCCATTTTTCGATGTCTTCATCCCGGGGTTCCAGTCTCCAGCGGTGAATAAAAGTGGAAGCCTGCGCTCTTTGCTGGTCGTCGGCAAATACGGTATAGCTGCTGGCAAAATAACCCACCCTTGGATCGAACAGCCGTTTTCGCATAGGGATTGACGGTAGCAGTATGAAGGAATTGTTCAGCTCCAGTGTTACGGCGCCTGCTGCCTCGGAAGCAGGAAGGGTGGCGGTGGGGCCGAATGAAAATACAAGTCCCGTTGCCGCCGGAGCCGCGGAAAAGGTTTTTACCGTTTTCACTTCTGTGTTCAGCGGATAGCTGTGTATGCTCTGGATATAGGAGCGGTCTACGGCAATGCCGTTGAGATTGTACCTTTTTTTTACAGCGGGATTGAGGCTCACCGGCTGGTTATCTCCCTTAAAAAAATCGCTGACATCGATAACGACGCTTTGCGAATCCTTACCATAAGCCCTGATATCGAAAGCAGCGGCAATGGGATCTACATTTGAATTTCGAACGGCCTGCGAAATGGGCTGCGTGGAATCCGTTGCCATATTCACTACAGTAACCACCCTCAGAAAAACATTGCCTGCAGGGCCTTTTTCCCAGCGTATGGTTTGCTCATTCACCTTTTCGCCTCCATAGCTGCTGCCTCCTGCCGGCGTGCGGCTGAAACGGGTTATGGCCAGTATTTCGCGGTTGAATATGGAATCGGCGATCTCGAAATACCATTTGTCCTCCACTTTATGCACGGTGAACAATCCTGGCTGGCTGACGGCCTTATCGGTGATGATCTCGCTGTATGGCCTGGGGCCCTGCTTGAAAACAGTACTGATGACCGGAACCGCAGGCTTGGCCTGTGCAGGCTGTTTCTGCTGCGCCAGCAAAGGGCATGCAGCGGCTATCAGCAGCGCATAAACGAAAAAAAATTTCATGCAAAGAGGTTGAAAGATGAAATTAAGTAAGAACCGGATCGGCGCCTGTTAATTAACAAATGATTTTATTCAATATAATCAGATCGAATGAAAAGCCCCGCTTTAGGCGGGGCCGATTTTATCAGGCGTTGCGGTTGATGCAGTTCAGATCCTCGAAAGCTGTTTCCAGGCGCTTGCTGAAGGTTTCTTCAGCCTTGCGCAGCCAGGCCCTGGGATCGTAATATTTTTTATTCGGTTTGTCGATGCCTCCGGGATTGCCGAGCTGTCCCTGCAGATAGGCTTCATTCTTTTTATAATATTCCAGCACGCCTTCCCAGTAAGCCCATTGCAGGTCGGTGTCGATATTCATTTTGATGGCTCCATAGCCAATGGCTTCCCTGATCTGTTCCTGCGGAGAGCCACTGCCTCCGTGAAAAACAAAATAAACCGGTTTGGCAGCAGTGGCCAGCTCCTGCTGAATATAGTCCTGGCTGTTCTTGAGAATGACCGGGCGCAGCTCCACATTACCCGGACTGTACACTCCATGCACATTGCCGAATGCAGCAGCGATGCTGAACAGGTTGCCTATTTTGCTCAACTCTTTATAAGCATAGGAAACATGCTGCGGCTGGGTGTAGAGCTTTTCGTTTTCAACACCGGTATTGTCGAGCCCGTCTTCTTCTCCGCCGGTAACGCCGAGCTCGATTTCAATAGCCATGCCCAGGGGCTGCATGCGTTTGAAAAATTCAACGGAGGTCTGTACGTTTTCTTCTATCGGCTCTTCGGAAAGATCGAGCATGTGCGAGCTGAACAAGGGGCGGCCTTTTTCTTTGAAGAATGCTTCGCCGGCATCGATCAGCCCGCTCACCCAGGGCAGCCATTTTTTTGCCGCATGATCGGTATGCACGATTACCGGCACGCCGTAATATTTGGCCACATTATGGATATGCAATGCGCCCGATATGCCGCCTGAAATATTAGCCTGCAATTTATCATTGGGCATCCCTTTCCCGGCAATGAACTGTGCTCCGCCGTTCGAGAATTGTATGATCACGGGAGAATTGACCCGGGCTGCCGTTTCAAGTGTTGCATTGATATTGCTGGTGCCGGTGGTATTGATGGCAGGCAGCGCGAATTCATTTTCTTTTGCATCCCTGTACAAGGCTTCCAGTTCCTCGCCAAATAATACGCCGGGTTTGTATTTGCCCATATTCGAAAATATTTTGCTTTTGGTTGAAAAGGCTGCAAATTGTTGAATTGCAGCGGTTGATTTTTAAATGCGTGGCAAAGATAGGGCGAGTTGCTGAGTTTTTGAAATGATTTGAGGTATTGTAAGGAATTATGAGATTTAATTATTTCCTTAGAATCAGGATGATAGATATTACCGAAGCGATAATGGCAATTAACTGGCCCAGGGAAGTAAGATATACGGTGCGCAATAATTCAGACCTCAGGCTAATGATCTCTTCTTTAGTGGCGAGGCTATGCCTATATATGTCTCCTTGTGTAACGAGACTGAGATCGCTGATTTCATTCTTAATGGCATTAATGTCTTCCTTTGTAGCCAATATGGATTTCTTTTCTTCAAATTTTTCCTCAATTCCTTTTTCCAGTATTTCTACAAATGCCTCCGCTTCCTTTTCACCTATCCTTGCCTTCAGCATATCATATAGTTTTATAATGGAACTCAGCATACACAAATTTACGCCTTTATCAGAGAAATAAAATACCCACTTCGTGGCATAACTATCCTCTCCGGTCGACAAACTTCACTGCCTTTCTTCCTCCTTCCGGGAACTGCATTTTCTGCACTTCTTCTGCCGAAACATAGCGGATATGCGGGCTCACGCGGAGCCTTGCCTGCAAATACGCTCTTATCTTGTGATCCGATTCTTCACTTTGCCGAACAGGCAGTATATGCAGCATCACTTCATCGGTGCCGATCTCATTGGCATATACTTCCACCACAAAATCGCGCACCTCTTCCATCCCGTTGAGCAGATCGAACAGAGCGGGCGCAAAAAGCGTGGTGCCCTTGAATTTGATCATTTGTTTTTTCCGGCCGATGATGGGCGATAGGCGCGTGCTGTTTCGCCCGCATGCACAGGGATCTTCATGAGCGATGCAGATATCGCCGGTCTTATACCGGAGCAGCGGCATGCCTTCCACGCCAAGCGTGGTGATGGTCACTTCCCCGGGCTCGCCGGCTTTTACCCGGTTGTCATTTTCATCCAGCAATTCCAGGATCAGCAGGTCGGGCTGCAGATGGCCGCCTCTTCCATGCGTACATTCCGTAAATGCAGTCTGCATTTCTGTAGAAGCATAAGTTGAATACAGCCTGATGTTCCAGGCCTCCGTTATTTTTTTATTCAGCACATTGGGAGAAAAATCGGTATTGCGGATGTTTTCGCCGATGCAGATGGCTTTTTTAACGGAAGATGCATTGATATCGATACCATGATCTTCTGCAAACCGGATCAGCTTTAAAATGAATGAAGGCACGGCGACAATAGCCGTTGGCCTGATCCGCGATATGGTTTCCCATTGCAGGGAAGGAACCCCAGGCCCCACGCGGATGAGGCCGGCCCCCAGCCTGCGGATGCCGGAATAATAGGCCATGCCCGCCATGAACTGGCGGTCGAGCGTGAGCATGAGCTGGTAAATATCGGAAGCCGATCCGCCGGCGCAGATGAAAGAATTGTATTCGTTATAGGCAAGCCTGTTCAGGTCGTTCTCGGTGAGCGCAATGGTAACCGGACTTCCCAGGGTTCCTGACGTTGATGTATACTCGATAATGCGGCTGCGGTCTACGCAGAGAAAATCGTCATTGCGCTGCTGCAGGTCTTCCTTGCCGGTAGTGGGTATACGCACCAGATCGTCCAGGCTTTTTATCTCCGCAATATTAATTCCATGCACAGCAAAGAGTGCTTTATAAAAAGGGGAGAAGCGGCTGAGATAGGCCAGCAGCTCCTGCAGTTTCTGCTCCTGCATGCTCCTGATCTGTTCGGTTGACTGAAATGCGGTCTGAGCCTGGTTCATTTATTTTTCGATGATTACTGTTGCCGAAGCGATGGTTTTCAAATGCGATAGGGAAACGCTGATCCTGCCGATCCCGAGCGCTGCAATGGCGCCGGCCGTTTCGCCCAGCAGAACCAGCTCCGGCCTGCCCTGCTCATCATTGGTTATTTCGATTTCATTGAATGCAGTGCCGTTCTTCCATCCTGTTCCCAATGCCTTGAAAAAAGCTTCCTTGGCCGCTAACCGCGCGGCATAGTGCTCATATTTGTTTGCCTTCGATTCGCAGTAGGCGATCTCGTTCCTGGAAAAAACCAGCTCGCGAAAGCCGGATTCCTTGCCGATCTTCTCTGCCACGCGGTCTACCTCGATCATATCTGTTCCCAATCCTTGGATCATGATCTATTTGCATTTTTCGATCTGCTTTTTGATATAGTCTTCTTCTTTTTTCGTTGCGATCACTTTGGTGAGAGCAGACTGGTAATAGCCCCTGGCCTGCTGATATTTTTTCTGCCTGAAGCATTCATCGCCCGCCAGCACATAAGCATGATAGAATTCAGGATTAACGGCGATCAGGCTGTCGGGGTTCACTGCCTCGCCGTTCAGTAACTGCTGCCGGTACATCCTGAACATTTCAAAGTCCCTGAATTGTTTGGTCAGCAGAAAAGTATCCGCCGCAATGGTCATGCTGCTGTCGCAGATTTCGTGATCCTGCTTCATGCCGCGCAGCGAAAATACCTTGTTGAGATCATAGCATACAAACTCGCCCAGTTGCCAGGGAGCGGCGGATACCCATACCTTCAGCTTTTCCGGCTCGAACACCACGGCATGATGCGCAATGAGCTGGTCGATGGCTTTTTCATTGCCCAGCCCGATATCGGCATTGTGCAGGCCGCGGCGGTCGCGCAAGATATCCACCGTTTTCTGAACCGTATTCTTTCCGTTTTCCTGCAGGAGCTCCATCAGCCGCTGGTAGCGGTAAACGGAAGCGCTTTCCTTCATCTGTTCTTCATTGGGTTTCGTATGTCCCAGCCCGTTACTCTGAAAATGATTGGTGCAAACGATGAAATTTTTTTGCGGATCATAAACCGCCAGCGAATCCGGCGTTTTTTCGATGATCACGGCTTTCCTGTCTTCGGCCGATCCGAGCAAAAAGGATTCGGACACGAACATTTTTCTTTTCCCGGCAATGGCCAGCGCTTCGCCGATATTCTGTGCATACTGCAATATCTCCCTGGCCACCAGCGAAACCGGCGTTGCCGAACCGGAAGGAATGCTGGATTTGGCGGCATTGATGGTTACGGTTAATCCTTTCTCATTCATCCCCGAAACCACGCCGATAAAGCCAGCCCAGCCAATGCTCATGAAGCGATATCCGCCAAAAGCTGAACCATCGGTATTGGGATTGACAAAGGTCACGATCTTGTTCCGTGCAAATTTATCTCCCACATAAAAATCGAAATTCCTCCCGATGATCATGGTGCTGTCGGCGGAGGCATTATCCCAGGTGCCGAAAGAAGTGCAGCCCACCAGCGCCAAGTTCTGCAGCGCATGACCAATATCGTGAGCTGCATGATAATTGAGTATGCGCTGGTAATTGGTGCCGATATACTGATAGCGCTCCGATGCCGATTGCGAGACGCCGTAGATCTCCTCTTTGTATTCTTCCGTAACATGCCTGTCGAGATCGCGGTTGAACCAGCCCACAAAATATTTCAGGAAATGAAGGTAGAACGGCGAAGGGATCATCCGGTTGATCTGCTCGCTGAAATAGTCTTCCTGCTTTTGAACAAGCTCCCTGCAGAGGTCGCCGTTCACCACGCCGCGCTCAAAAGGGCCGCCTTCAATATAAAGCTCATACAAGCCGGATTTGCTTTTGCGAAGCCAGTTATTGTTGAGCGTATAAAAACCCGGACTGGTTTCCTGCCGTTTCCATTGCAGGCTGCCCAGGTCTGCCGGCTTCGGCGGATCGACCCTTGAAACCACAATAAGATAAGCCATACCGCCAAGCACCAGCAGCAAAAGAGCACCGAACACAT
>CAYYZJ010000215.1:0-3904 GCA_964475615.1 uncultured Flavitalea sp.
TGGCAGCAGTCTCCTGCGGAAAATAAGCAGACAAAGAACGAATAAAGCGGTCATATCCCTGCGCATAAGGATATTCGTGACTATCGTTCTCGATAATGATCTTATCGAATGCCGATTCGTCCAGCCTTTCGAGCCGGAGCCCGTCCATGATGCCGAGGTATTTGAAGATCTGGTGTAGGTTCTGGCCTTTGCTCAGCCCGCCTATATAATGCACTCCCGAATCGAAGACCACTTTATTGTGCACGAATACCTGGAGGCTTCCGCCGATCTGCCTGTTCTTTTCGAGTATGCATACCCGGTAGCCTTCCCGGCCGAGGAGGGCGCCGCATACCAGTCCCCCGATACCGCTTCCGATTATCACTGTGTCGAATTGTTCCATGGTCTTCATTTGTGTCTGATCACAAAAACAACATTAGAGGTATGCTTCGATACATCGATCTCATAGCAGGTCATCCTGAAAAGCGCCGCCGTTTCATGAACCAGCTTTGCCGAAAGAAAGGAAAGGCCATGGCTGCCCGTCTTGTTGAAGCGGAAGAGCCGCGTGGAAAAAAACTCCGTGAGGCGCGTGCCTTTATGCCTTTTCCCCAGGTCTTTATTCGCATCCCGGATCAGCAATGTGCCTTCGGGATTGAGATGCCGGATGCTTTTTTCGATCAGTGCTTTCTGCTGATGGGGCTGCAGGTAATGGAGCATATCCGAAAGCACGATGCCGTCGTATTGTCCGAACGGATATTCCATGGCATCGGCATGAACAAAACGGATCCCCTCATCGCGACTGAAGCAGCGGTTGGCCACTGCCGTTTTTTCCTCATCGTAATCGACCCCGGTTATATCTCTTTCCTCCGAGGCAAAGCGCAGCATATAAGCGAGAAAGCCATAGCCGCAGCCCAGGTCAAGCAATCGGCCCTTTTGGGGAAGGAGCTCGTGAAAAAGCTGGTAATTTTTTTCCAGCCGCAGCTTTATCCGCAGATACCATTCCAGCACCGGCCCCTTGTAAATATAATTGTAAATGAGCTGTTCCCTGAAATAGCGCGGCTGTTCCTGCTCTTCGCGAAGCTTGTTGAAAGCCGACCTGAAATAGCGGCCTATGTGCTTTGCACGCTCGGCATAGCCGGTTCCGAAACGGGCATCGCCGGGTTTTATGCGCGGCAGGAACTGCATGGTGATCGTTCCGTCCTTCAATAAAAAATCTCCCCTTGTCATCGTATAGGCGGTACCGTGAATGAGGATGGGAAGTATATCGAGCTCCAGCTTTTCGGCAATATAAAAAGCGCCTTTATGGAACCGCTTTATGCTGTCGTCTTCAGTGCGGGTGCCTTCCGGAAATACCACGATGGAATAACCCTGGCTTACCCGGTCGGCCAGCAGATCGATGCTGTTCTCGGCGCCCTGTGCCACCGGATAATAATCCGCCATGCGCACCACGGCGCCGAATACCGGCGATTTCCATACCCATTTATTGGTGAGCAGGATCAGTTTGGTATGGAGCATGGTGGTGACCAGTATATCGAGAAAGGACTGGTGATTGCAGATCACCACAGCAGGTCTGGAAAAATCTTCCCCCGCCGGATTGACGATCCTTTTCTTCGTATTGCCCATGATATACATTAACGACCAGGTATATGCGGAAAGAAAGCGGTGGAAAAGCAGCTTGCCTTTTTCCTTATCGAAAGGGTTCAGCCTGATGAGGATGAACCCGGCTGCCGTGAGCACAAAGCTGCCGAAGGCAAAATAGGAGAAGGAGAAAACGGATTTCAGCAGTCCCAATAAAGTCCAGGGAAAGAATTTTTTTCGCACCCTGTTCCCGATGAGGAAAGCGAAGAGGAAAGGGATCAGGATCTGCGACATGATGACCACGCAGATAATACCAATGATGGAGATCAGTGCAATGGATCGCAGGGCAGGATGCCTGGCAAAGATCAATACCCCGAGCCCGGCAATGGTAGTGATGGCCGAAAGAAAGATGGAAGATTTGTAGGACGCCAGATTTTTTCTTCCTGTTTTATATTCCTGCAGCAGCCCGTCCATGATGAAGAGGCTGTAATCATCGCCCAGTCCGAAAATAAAGGCCGAGATGATGATATTGATGATATTGAACCGTATTCCGGAAATGCCCATGATGCCCAGTATCCAGATGAATGTAATGAACATGGGAATGAAGGAAACCAGCGTAAGCTCTATCCGCCCGTAAGTGAGCAGCAGCACGGTAAAAACGAGAATAGAGGAAAGCCAGGCAATGCTGCTGAAATCGGAATTGATGATGTCGACAAAGCGGTCGGTAATGTATTGCCTGTCGAGCACTGTTGCTGCGGGTTCATTTTCAAAAGCCTTGTAAACGGCGGGCCTGTTGGCAGGCTCCACTTTCAGCAGCGTGACCACTGTGGCATGGCCGGGAGCTTCAGTAATATAATCGTCAAAATAATTTTTCCGGATCGCCGCCATGGATGCCGTGTCGGCCGGCTGGAAATCGCCGTTCAATAATTGCCTGAATGCATCGAAAGCAGTTGGCCTGAACTTCAGCGCTGCGCCTTCTTTTTCCAGCGCGGCCAGCAGTTGCTGTTTTTTTTCAGCAGTCCAGTATTGATTCCAGCGGTCGATCCTGATACGCTGCAGGGAATCGGAAAGGAGCAGCGCAGAAACGCCGGAATATTTGTTCACGATATGAGCCTGCCGGAGCTGTTCCGCTTTAGCGACCATTTTTTCATTATTGATAAGCGCTTCGTTGAGGTCTTTTCCTTCTGACAGCAGGTAAACCGATTGCAATGAAAATACATTGATGGCTTTCAGCCTGCTTTCCGCCTGCTTCAATGCCGGCGACATATAGTTCATGTTGTTGAGCTCTGTTTCGAAGCCCACACGCTTTGCGGTATAGGCGAATACAATGGTGAGCACGATAATGGCGGCAACAAGCCACTTATTGTATTCAGGCCGTAAAGAAGCAATACAGTCGATCCAGGAATGATGGATCGCCCGATGCCCGCTGGTTTCTTTTTTGGTATCGATAAGATGGGGAAGAAAAACAAGCGTGCAGCAGGAAGCACCGACCAGGCTGAAGGCAGCGAATAATCCCAGGTCTTTGAGCATTTCCGATTGTACGAATTCCAGGCACAGGAATCCGCCGATGGTGGTGAAGCTGCCGATGGTCAGCGGCTGGGAAAGATCGCGGATCACTTCGCGCATGTTCCTCGTGTGCCGGTAATGGTTAAAGAGATGCAGCGAATAATTCACCGCCACACCCAGTATCACCGAGCCGCTGCCCAAGGCGATCACTGAAATGCTTCCCTTGATAAAATAAACAGCAGCCAGCGCCAGCAATGATCCGAAAGCAACAGGAATGAGGATGAGCAGCGGCGCCCATTTTCTCCTGAAATAAAAACCGATGAACAGGATCAGGAAAACCACCGTGATACCCTGCGTAAATAAAGTGTCCCTTCTCAACTGCTGTGCATTGCCCGCCGATACGGCCACTGCGCCGAAATAACGGGCTTCTGTATTTTTATGAATGACGCCCAGGCTGTCGGCTATGGCATCCATGCCTTTCAGGAGCAAAGCATTCTTTCCAGTATTGGAAGGCGGATAGGCCGGCGTGATGAAGAGCAGCAGGTGCCTACGGTCTTTCGTCATCACATAGCTGTCGTACAATTCGAAATTTTCATCGTATTGCAGTTGCTGTAATTTTTTCAGTCCCAGGAAAGAGATGCCGACCGGGTCGCGGCTGATCATTTTTTTCAGGGCAAATCCGGCAGGCGAGCTGAGGGTTCTGAAATCGGCTTCGAGCGTTTCCCTGATCTTTTCGGGACTAATGAGGGTATCGATGATCTTATAATCGGCTTCATCGAGATAAACAGGCAGATGGTCGCTGATGGTATTGAAGAGATCCAGGCTCATGGAATCATCCACGCGG
>CAYYZJ010000216.1:0-7017 GCA_964475615.1 uncultured Flavitalea sp.
GAGCCCATGGAGCTGGTTCAGAAATATACCAATCTCTTTCATTGGGCCATGCGCAGGTTCAATAATCTCGATCCCAGCATCGAGCCCACAGCTACCGGTCATATCGTGGAGCAGATCGAAATGATCAAATGCATCATGGCCGCAGGCTATGCGTATGAAGTGAACGGATCGGTTTATTTCGATGTGAAAAAATATGCAGAAAAATATCCTTACGGAAAGCTGAGCGGAAGGATCCTCGACGACCTGCTCGAAACCACGCGCGACCTGGAAAGCCAGGAAGAGAAACACAACCGCCAGGATTTTGCCCTCTGGAAATCCGCCCCGCCGGAGCACATCATGCGCTGGAAAAGCCCTTGGGGCGAGGGTTTCCCGGGATGGCACATCGAATGCTCGGCCATGAGCACCAAATACCTGGGCGCTGAATTCGATATTCATGGAGGCGGCATGGATCTCATGTTCCCGCATCATGAAAGCGAGATCGCGCAAAGCACCATCTGCAATAAACATGTGCCTGCCCGTTACTGGCTGCACAATAATATGATCACTATCAACGGCAGGAAAATGGGCAAGAGTTATAACAATGTGATCCGGCTCACCGAACTGTTCAGCGGCGATCATCCCTTGCTGAAGCAGGCCTATTCGCCCATGACCATCCGCTTTTTTATTCTGCAAACCCATTACCGCAGCACGCTCGATTTCAGCAACGATGCACTCCAGGCTGCCGAAAAGGGATTGAAGAGATTATGGGAAGCCTATAAAGAATTGCAGAAGCTGCACTACGATCCGTCGAAAGAGATCAACCGGGAGATGGAAACGCATTTCATTACCCACTGCCGGGAATTCGATGCATTCATGAACGATGATTTCAATACGGCCAAAGTGCTGGCCAGTATGTTTTCGCTGGTCAACCATATCAATTCATTCAAAAGCGGGGCACTGGAAAAATATACGCTTTCAGAGGATTGCTTTGATTATGTTAAAAAGCAATTTACCAGTTATATTGAAGGTATATTTGGGTTGAAAGAAGAGACCGGTGAAGACGATCAAAGGCTTAACGGAGTGATGGAACTGCTGATCGAGATACGGAAAGAAGCCAGGAACAGAAAGGATTATGCCACTTCCGACAAGATACGCAACCAGTTGCAGCAACTGGGCATCCTCCTGAAAGATGAAAAGGATGGCAAAGTAAGCTACAGCTTTGAATGACCGTTTGAAAATTACCTGCCCCTAATGCAACCTTCCGGCATTTTTTATGGTCATGTTGTAGAAATATTTTAATTTTTGCTGTAAATATGTTTAGTTTTAATTCAGACTACATGAAAATGAAACGATTGTTTTATCAGTTCAGCTTTGCTTTCCTGGCGCTTGGTCTTTTTTCGGGATGCCTGAAATCCAGTAATCCATCGAACAATGACACCAATACCACTACGGTCTCCAATTTCCTCAAAACAGCCGATAATGCAGGCACATTCTATAATGCGCTGGTCAGGACGAACCTGGATACGGTGCTCAATGGCGTTGGCCCGTTTACAGTACTGGTGCCTACCGATGCTGTTTTCACCGCTTCGGGCATCACGGCCGATGTGATCAACAACTATTCCGATGCCACGCTGCGGAATATTTTATTGTATCATACCATAGGCGCCGCTTTGGTATCGACAAGCTTTCCGGCAGGCCCTAATTCCCCGATCATTGCCGCCAACGGCGATACGCTTTTCGTTACATTCAACGGCAGCTATATTTATGTGAATGGCGCACTGCTGACGCAAACCGATATCTTTGCCAGCAATGGCGTGATCCATGCCATTTCGCAGGTATTGATCCCGCCAACCGGCAGCATTTTGCAAACACTGCAAACCGATACCACGTACAGTTACCTGAATGCGGCAATAACCCGGGCAAGCCAGAATGGCTCCGGGCTGGATAGCCTTTTATCCAATGGCAGCCCTTTAACCCTATTCGCTCCTACCAATGCCGCTTTCCAGGCAGCAGGATATACCAGCATCGACAGTGTGAACAATACCAATATCGATTCTCTTTATAATATCCTGTCGTATCATATTCTACCCGGTCGGACATTCACTTCCGATATCGTCAACGGGCAAAGCAAATCGGCTTTGAACGGCGGCACGCTTGCGTTCTCCATTGCCGGCAGCAGCACACTGATAAAGGGAAACCAGAATCAAACGAGCGCCACCCTGGTAAAAACCAATGCGGTGATGAAAAACGGAGTAATACATACTGTTGATCAGGTGTTGAAGCCATGATGAGAATGTGGAAATGTGAAAATATGGAAATGTGGAAATTGGGTTGTCAATGAAGAATTTTTCACATTTTCATATTTCCACATTCCTCCTCGCTCTTATCATCTCCCGCTTCGGCGGAGCTCCTCCCAGCTTTTCAACCGTGAATCCGGCTCGCTGCATGGAACGGCGCACCTGGCCCTTGGCGCTATAGGTTACGAGCACACCGCCGGGTAAAAGCCAGCCCAGCAGTTTCTCAAAAACAGCTTCCGTCCACAGCTCCGGCTGCTCATCCGGAGCAAATGCATCGTAATAGATCAGGTGAAAACGATTGCCGGTTTCATAACCAAGAAGATCGGCATTGGTTTTATACAGGTTGAACCAGGGAGTGATGGCTGTTTCTTTTTCCCATGGAGCAGCATGCAGTTGGTGAAATATTGTCTTTAGTTCAGGGCGGCCCAGTTGATCGCAAAAATTCAGTTGCGTTGTCAAGGCCGGTTCCAGCGGCAATGATTCGATGGCATGATAAGATATGGATTGTTGTGCGTTTTCCGCTTCGATGCAGGTAAGCAGTGCATTCAATCCGCTACCGAATCCCATCTCAAAAATGTGAAGCGGTTCTGCAATGCCGGTCAGGGGTCGTAATCCTGCTTCGATGAATACATGCATGGATTCGCTGATTGCGCCGTACCTGGAATGATAGCTGAGCCCGGATGCCGGAACAACCACGGAATGCGATCCATCTGCTGTAATCATGAGCTGCCTGTTCATGGAACAAATTTAAAATCTATATTTACGGGAAAACGCTTTGAATGGAGTATATCATTCATCTTTCAAAAGATAAAAGGCTGAAAAAACTGATCGACGGCCACCAGGGCATGAAACTGGTGAAACGGAAAAAGCTTTATCTCTATTTATGCGCTTCTATCATGAGCCAGCAGCTCTCCAGCAAGGTTGCAGATACCATACATAAACGCTTTCTGAATTTATATGGAAGTGAGCCAACGCCGCAACAGATCCTGGATACGCCTTTTGAAACATTAAGAGGCATCGGGCTTTCCAATGCCAAAGCCAATTATGTTCGCAATGTAGCGAGGTTTGCCATCGATCCGGGAATGGAGTATACACAGCTCGTCAGAATGAATAATGAAGAAGTGATCGCCTATCTCACTCAAATTAAAGGAGTGGGCCGGTGGACGACCGAAATGCTCCTGATGTTTGCGCTCGGGCGCCCCGATGTTTTTGCTGCAGACGATCTCGGCATCCAGAATGCCATGCTTCACCTGTATAAGCTGGATAACAGCGACAGGAAAAAATTCAGGGAAAAAATATTGGAGATTTCCGGGAAATGGAGCCCTTACCGTACTTATGCCTGTTTGCATCTCTGGCATTGGAAAGACAATAGTCCGATAAAACCAAAGCCCAAGGCAACCGGGAAAAAAATATAATCGTATATTTATGCGCTACCCTCCCAAAACACCTCAAAAAAAATAATAAGTTTGTTTGCTCCCCTTTTTAAAGACACCTAACTTTAAAACTTAAATTTTTAAATCATGAAAAATCTGAAACTGATCCTCCTTTTGTCTGCTGTGAGCGCATTTTCAATTGTAAGCTGTAAAAAGGGCGACACCGGCCCCCAGGGGCCTCAAGGGCCTGCAGGGCCGGATAGTGTGATGTATTCCGATTGGATTCAACTTCAAATGACAAGCATTAATGATACGGTATACTATCAGCAACTCAACGCTCCCGCAGTAACACAGGGCATTCTCGACAGCGGCATCATATTGACTTATATAAAAGACCAGGATGGCTACGTTTATCACGCTTCGGATTACGGCTTTTATACTGATTTCAATGTCGGAACCATAGAAGTATATACAGTAGGCGACGGGTCAGATTATTATTTTCGTTATGTAATTGTGCCGGGCTCGGTTTCAATAGGTGGAAGCAGCACCAGAAAGCTGACCCAAAAAGACCTGCAGAACATGAGCTATAAAGATGTTCAAAAATTGCTGAACTTATCGGATAAATCAGGTTCTTATTAGCTTGAACAAAATGTTGAGCATAGATGCCACGGTTAATATCGTGGCATTTTTTATGGCATGATCTTTCATATTTTTCCTCAGTCCCTTGCAACAGCAATAACAGACAAACCTATTTTATTCATGAACAGCCGGTCTATGAAGCGGAAAACGGGAACCAACCTGTCGAATAGCTGAAGCTGTGAAGCGGAAATGAGTTTTTTTTTAATAAAGAACCGGAGAACCACCATCCTCCTATTCCGGCAAGATTGAAATATTGTGTATGCACTACTTTCAATCCCTGTGCCTCCATTAAATGTTTCAGTTGCCTGCCTGAATACCGCCTGAAATGCCCCAGCTCCCTGTCCATCGCATTGTACAATGCATGGTATGCAGGCACCAATACCACAAGCTGACCGCCGGGGCGAAGCATTTTCCTGGCATTGGCGATTGCTATTGCGTCGTTTTCAATATGCTCTACTACATTCAAAGCGATTATGGTATCGAACTGCTGAAATAACAAATGATGTTCCTGATCAAAAAGGGGGGATGAAAGGTCGAGCTGAACAATAGCCCTCAGGCTGGGGCTACCGGCGAACAATAAGCGCAGTTTATGGCAATATTCGGAGCGAAGGTCACTGAGAGTAACAGGCCCTTTTTGCTGCAGCAGCAAACGGGAAATATTGCCGATGCCGCTTCCAATTTCCAGGATGGTTCCTTTGCAAAAAGGAGCTACTGTTTCATAGAGCCATCGATTGAAATGCGGCGCCTGTTCAAACAGCTCCAATGTCTCCAGTCCCGCCGGATCTGTTTTAGGTAGCTCTTGTGATGACATCAGGAAAACAAATTATACTTCAAAATACAATAAATGGCCCTGAAACCATCTTTCCAATTGATCTTTTTTCCCTCACTGTAGGTGCGGCCGTAATAGGAGATGCCGACTTCATAGATGCGGATATTGGGCACTCGCGCCAGCTTTGCCGTAACCTCCGGTTCAAAGCCGAACCTTTGCTCCTTGAGCGCGATCTGCTGTATGATGGAAGTTCTGCAAAGCTTATAACAGGTTTCCATATCCGTAAGATTGAGGTTGGTGAACATATTGCTGAGCATGGTCAGGAATTTGTTGCCGATGGAATGCCAGAAAAACAGGATGCGATGCGAGCTCCCGCCCAGGAAGCGGGAGCCGAATACCACGTCGGCAGCCGCTCGAAGCACTGGCTTGAGCAATATGTTAAACTCTTCGGGATCATATTCCAGGTCGGCATCCTGTATAATGAGGTATTCGCCGGTTGCGTTTTTGATGCCGGTGTGGATAGCTGCTCCTTTCCCCTTGTTCACTTCATGCTTGTAATATTGCATGTTCAGATCAGGATGATCTTTCATATAATGAAGCAATACTTCTTCCGTATTGTCGGTAGAGCAGTCGTTGACAAGGATTAACTCTTTCTCGATATTGTTGATCAGGTTCACGGCCTTCAAACGATCCAGGATCAGGGAAATGGTCTTTGCTTCATTATAGGCAGGTATGATGATTGAAAGCTTCCTGAATAGCTTCTCCATATTGGTGATCGGGTTTTAATTAATGGCCTATTTGGTTTTTTCCGTGGAAAGCAGATTGCCGCTGGCATCCACTACTGCGGTAACTTCATGAACGACATTATTACCCAAACTATCTTTAGCCCTGAATGTACACACTACTGCCATTTTATGGATGCTTGCCGGCTGGTAGGTGGTCTCCTCATTTTTAAAGCTTTCCGGATTGGGCAGGGTTGATTTAAGGTATTTTTTCAATGGCTTGCAGGAACCGTCGAGCGTATCGATGAATTTGGATACCCATTCCTGCTGAAATCTTCCCATTTTTTTGCCGGTGGCCAGAACAGCATCGTCGAAAGATGCCGATTGCAGCGGCTTTGCAGAATCGTAGGGATAGATGTACACCATACTGATATTGTCGTAGCCGTTCAGCTTGTATTTTTTATCGAAATAGGTTTCCATGCCCGGCTTCACCTCATTGTCCAAGGCAATGAGGATGGCGCTGTCGCGATATGCCACTTCCTTTACTGCATACAATGAATCGGCCTTGATACTGTTTTTAACTGCGGGGAGGTCTGCAATATGGAAGTCTTGGCTTTTTGCCGCACTTTTTGAAAGATACCATTTTGCATACACCAGCAAGGCAAACAGTACAAGGGCTCCTATAATGATCAGGATAGCCTTCAGGGATCTGTTCATGCTAACTGTTGGCGTTAGAAGAATGAATGTAAAGCTAAAGATAAAATGATTTGATCAATAAGTTACCGGAAGATCAGAAATTGACAGATAATTTCAACTGCCCGCCAAAACCTTCTTTAATAATGCGTATCAGTGTTGAAAGCCTTATGTCGCTGGCATCATTTTCAATGCGGGAAATATAATTTTTTGTTGTGCCGCACTTTTCGGCAAGTTGCTCCTGCGTCATATTCCTTTGCTTCCTGAACTCCTGGAGCATAACGCCGAGTTTGAATGCTTCGTAGCTTTCTTCAAATTTGTCTCTGCGTTTTGTTCCTCGTTTGCCATATTCCTTGTCGATAAATTCTTCAAGGTCCACAAGCCTGTTTTCTCTTGTCTTCATAATATTGTTTTTTGAGTTGTTTTGCTTTTTCAATTTCGTTACCTGGCGTTTTTTGGGTTTTCTTTTGAAAGCCATTGAGCAGTATTATTAATTGTCCCTCATCAAAGAAACAGAGTATGCGAAAAATATTGTTGCCTGAACT
>CAYYZJ010000217.1:0-8447 GCA_964475615.1 uncultured Flavitalea sp.
AAAAAAAAACGGTTATCTTGTAGTTGTTTAAAAGCTCTTTGAATAAAACAAAAATCTGGTTCGGGTACGTATCCTTTCGGGTTTAATGGCAAAATGAAGGATAATGAGATTAAAGGAGAATGGAATTCCTATGATTATGGAGAAAGGTTTTATGATCCACGCAGAGGAGGATTCTTTAGCGTCGATCCATTAGCGAAGAAATTTCCGATGTTATCGCCTTATCAGTATGCAAGTAATAATCCGATCTTTTATATTGATCTTGATGGTTTAGAAGGAGCAAGTTGGTGGACTAGATTCTGGTATGATCCGGTAGCAACCATTATGTCCGGTACAACCTGGGATGATGTGACTGACCGAGTGGAAGAATTCAATCGCAATGTTAATCCAGTTGGTATTGCTGCTTACAATGGGTATCAGCTTACAACCGGAAAAGACCTTAACACCGGTCAGCAGGCTTCAAGAGTAGATGCTTTCGGCAACCTTGTGATAGCAGGAATATTCCATCAGGCGGGAGTACGAGCAGCATCTCCAAGTGGTGCGGCTGCATTAGAAAAGCAAATGGCTGCGAATGCTGCGGTTGCAACTAATAAACCAGCCATGGCAGCAAATGGAAATACTGAGGAAGCTGCTGCTGCTAATGCTGCAAATGCGACAACAGGTAAGCCGGCATCTAAATATTTAGGCGGGGCAAAAGGAGGGTTATATTCAAAGCAAAATATTTTAGAAGGCAACCACACTCCTACAATGCAGTCTTTTGAAATTGCAGGATTCAAGATTTCTTATAATAAAGGCAGCGCATTTCAAATGCTTTATGAAGAGCATCAAAAATTTATTTCTTCTGGAAATAGTAAGATTGCGCAAGCCTTTCGAAATAAAGAAGCGGGTCTTTTAAAACAAGGTAAGTTTATGGAAGCCTTTGAGCTAACCGTAGAACAAGTGAGGGCTAAATATGGAAATAAGTATGATGATGCAATTGGGCAGGCAAGAGAATATTATCAGAATAATATCGTACCTCAATTGCAAAAGCAGCTAACTCAAAAAACAACAAGTACAACAAACCCATAAATAAAGGTGATTTTACAATATTTCCCAGCTAATAGAATAATAGTTGATAACATTGTTTTAGAATTTGGCGAAAGGCGTGATTCTGTTCGCGCTGAACTTGCTATGGACTATGAAGAAGATAACCAAGTCATTCAACTACAGGATTCTGATATGGAACCTCTATACATGCGACGGGATATTTATAAAGGTGTGAGTTCTGCTGAATTGTTTTTCTTCTTAAACTACGATAAAAATGATCTATTGAGTGAAGTAGAAGTTCATCGTTGTGAAAGGATTGAAGTATTGAGTATTTCTTTCAGTTTTGATGATGAACTTGATTCTGTCGCTTTGGCATTGAGTGAATATTCCGAAATAAGAATATTAAGTGAAGGAGAAATTTTTTTTAAAGATCTAAAAATGGTCATTAGCGATAAGAGGAAAATGGGAGGAGAAGGAAATACCATCGGCTATTTTTATTGTGCATCTGATGTTACACATATTGCTTAATAGATACTAATCATTAAGGTAACTCGCAGGATGAGTAGAAAATTTCATAATGTTATATCTTAGTAATTACTGCCATTTGTGAATAATTGCCGAATAGCCTTCCCACCGCACAAGAGTGCGACGCAAGCGAAGCTCAATAGTAGTACTATAGCCAGGCAGGTCATGTTCGAATTATCACTAGCTCTATTTTTAATATATAAGAGGCTGATAACAAATCAGTCTCTTATTTTTTATCCGAAAAGAATAGTCAGGAACTATTATTGATATAATTTAGGGCGCTGCGAATAAGCCATGCTATTGAATCGTAAAAACTATTGTGTTCAAATTGTCACCTGTATATATGAGATGCAATTATTGTAAAGGGATGTGCATTAAAAAAGGGAAATACGGAATTACTCAGAAATATCAATGCAAGGCCTGCAAAAAATATCAGCGTGCGGTTTATTGTTATTGCCGGTATGATAAGGATGCAGAGGATCAGGTCAGGCTGCTGAACAACGAAGGGGTAGGCATTGCTTCCATTGGAAGAATACTGGGAATGCCCAGGACCTCGGTGCTGATGGTTCTTTCAAGAGCCGCAGCCAAAACTGCCGAACCCGATGAAAGAGAACATTCCCAGGAATACGAAATAGATGAAGTGCATACCTATATAGGGAAAAAAGCTTCCCCATGCTATATTACTTATGCTATCAACCGATTAACCCGAACTGTTATAGATTTTGTGATAGGGGCAAGAACGAAAGAAAACATTGGCCGGCTAATTGATAAACTGATGCTGCTGGCGCCAAAAAGAATTTATACCGACAAGCTGAATATTTTCCCATTATTGATACCTGCTGCTATTCACAGAACTTATCAATACAAAACAAACCGTATAGAACGGAAGAATCTAACCATTCGGACCCATCTGAAAAGGTTATCACGCAGAACAATTTGTTATAGTAAAAGCGTTTTCATGCTGGAAGCCTCATTCCGGCTTTATGCATTTGGCTGAGCAACGATATAGGGCACACGGGTGGGTTGTGTTCAAATTGTCACTCAAGCTTATTTTATCTCTATAAGAGATTATGATTAATCAGTCTCTTGTTTTTTGGCCTGAAAGAATGGTAAGAATCTTTTATTGAAATATTTTAGAAACCGATTTTATCTGTCTCGACAGTACTGAAGCCATGAGTACCGCCGATTACACGGTAATGCTCTTCAAGGAAGACCGGATCATGTACCTCGCAAAGCCAGCGCCTGCATTGCAGCGGCTCAACCCGCTGGCCGCAATCGATAGTGTGCTGATGAATGACAAATCGATCGAAGCCAGTATCGTCAATGAAAAAAAAGAGCGCCGGATAGTGCTGCAATTCCCTAATGGACCGGTGTACAGGAAGATAGAATATTTTATAGATAACAAGACCGGATTGCTGACCCGCATGGTCAATACCGTACAATCGGATCAATTGTATGACCCTACTGTAAAACCAATGATGGAGGGGGAAAAAACATACGCTGTCATTGAAGCCGTATTCAGCCACTACCAGGAGGGCATTGCGGATGATAAGATATTCGATACAGGACGGTATTTCAAAAAGCAGGACGGCGATTTTGTAACCGTTGCTCCCTATACCGATTATAAGATCTTTTTTGGAACGCCGGGAATAGGAAAAGCAGGCGAATGATTAACCCTAAATCTTTTATGCATGAAGAATAGATCCGTACCTTATTATTTGCCGCTGGTTTTGTTGTTCCTGTTTGCCGCAGCCAGCCAGGCATGGGCAGGAACAGACCCGCTTGTGTCGAAAGTGCTGGATGGAAGCCAGAACCAATTGCGTAAAGATTCTTTTACTGTTGTGGAGGACAGCAAATTTTTCGATCCGGCCTATGACAGTAAACTGGTTAAGCCCTATCCGGTCAGCAACAGGGTATCGTTAAAGATCAATGAGGCTTCGCCTTATATCATTCAATCCAGTTTTTCGGCAACGGTAACGGTGAGGCTATATATCACCAAGGCCGACAACAGCATCGATACATCCCAGGTGGAAACGATGAATGTAACGTACGATGGAACCACCGGATCCACATACCAAAATATTTACTGCCGCACTTTCAGCAATGGATACCGTGTTAAAGTAAAAGTGATCGATACATCTTCCAATGCAGGCTGGAACGTATGGAACGTGCTGCAGGTAACCAACGAGCTCCAAAGCTATCCTGTATATGTTTTTTCCTGTACCGATGATGCCATTCAATCGGTTACGCATGCAGCCCTCGATTCAAGCACCGGCAGCGATGAGCTCAATGTAAGCTGGGGGGCAGTGCTTTCGGCCGACGTATATGATCTTGAATGGACTTATATCGATTCAAGTGCACTTGCCGATCACCGTTATGGAGCCGACCCTGATCATCCCGATCCATCGCTGATCTTTGAAAACAATTGCAGCCGGGTAACTATCGCCGGAACATCCTATAACATACCGCTTTTGTATGATGGCGCCGGTCACCTGTTTTTCCGGGTAAGGCCGGTGCAGATGCAGGCAGGCGGCGGCCGCACGGAAGCGCACTGGAGCTCCGGCTATTCAGGAGGTTTAGGCCGGTTTTATTATAAAGGCCATCAACGTAACCTGAACTGGCAGGCTACTTCCAGCTATGCAGAGGAAGGCAAGCGCAAGGTGGTGGTGCAGTATTATGACGGCAGTCTTCGCGGAAGGCAGACTGTTACCAAGGACAATAGCACCAATACCACGCTGGTAGCGGAAAATTATTACGATTACCAGGGAAGACCCGCCATACAGGTATTGCCTGCACCCACTATTAATAACATCATTGGTTATGCGCAACATTTCAATCTCGATCCGTTCAGGAACGCTTATGATAAATCTGCCTTCGACACGCTTACCGATGCCGGCCAATATTGCAGCAGCGCGGCTCCCGGAATGGATACCAGCAGCGGAGCTTCACAATACTATTCTCCTGCCAATCCGTTGAAAGATTCCGCTTTCAACCGGTTCATTCCCGATGCCCAGAATTTCCCGTTCACCGAAACGCAGTATACGCAGGACAATACCGGCCGCATCAGCCGCCAGAGCGGCGTAGGGCCCACGCACCGGATCGGCAGCGGGCATGAAACGGTTTATTATTACGGCACTCCCGATCAACGCCAACTGGACGCGCTGTTCGGAACAGAAGTAGGCGACCATTCGCATTATTACAAAACCATGGTCAGGGATGCCAACGGTCAATACAGCGTAAGCTATACGGATATGCATGGACGCACCATCGCTACCGCCCTTGCAGGAACGCCGCCCGACAGCATCAGGCTGGATACGCTGGCCTCCAATATAAAAAGCTATATCACCGAAAACCTGCTCGATCCCAATTCAGCGGTGATCAAGGATCTGCTGATAGAAAGCAAAAAAGGGCTGCTGGTTGCCATGGCCGGCTATCACGATTTCACTTACAGCCTCAATCCCCAATCGCTTCAGTTGAATGATTGCAATAACCAAAGCGTGTGCTATGATTGCCTGTACGATCTTGAGATCAGCATTACGGACAATTGCAATGAAATGGCCTTTGACACGACGCTGAGGAATTTCTCGCTTTCGGCTATAGATACCAGTTGCAATAACCCTGCACAGGGTTTTTCCTTCAGCTTTACCAAATGGCTGGATGAAGGCAGCTATGAGATCACCAAGAAACTGTCGGTGAGCCGTTATGGGGCGGACTATTACCGCGACAGTGTGTTCAGAAAGAGAAACACCTGCAGAACGCAGAACAGCATCATCCAGGATCAACGCGCGTTGCTCGCGGCTTCCATGACGCAGTGTAAGCCGGCCTGTTCGAGCTGCAAGGACAGCCTGGGAACCTGGGATCAGTTCCAGGCCCGCTTCATGCAACAGGCAGGCATAGACGCTGCCGATACCGCCGGATACAGGAGCCTTGCCTGGCAGGCTTACCAGGATGGACAGGCCAACTGCCGGCTGCTTTGCGATTCGGTAAGCGATTTCGACGATATCCGCCAGCAGATGCTGCTGGACATGAGCCCGCAGTCGGGCCAGTATGCGATGCCGGACAATGCGCAGGACAAGTATTCCATTTTTTATACTGATCTGGATGCCGCCAGCCCCACACACCCGGTGGCCGATTATCAGGCGCCCACAAATTATGTGGATGAAAACGGGAACCCCGATCTTGTTTATGATGAAAGCACGGGAACCATGGTGCATCCGCAGGACCTGAGCGCTGAATCCTTTGCACAGAAATTCAAATTGTCATGGGCAGAAGCTTTACTTCCTTATCATCCGGAATACTGCAAGCTGCAGCAATATGAGCAGCTCGCATCCAGCACCCAGTGGGATCGCCGGTTTGAATCGACGGATACCTATCAGGATGCGATGAGCAAGGGGTATCTGAACCCGACGAATAAGAATGTAAGTCCCTTTAATAAATACAACGCTACCGGCCCTGCAGATCCTGATCCACTGGCAGGCATTTCCACTTATGGAACAGACCTGGAAGCCAGGATGACGAACTATACAGGCGATTTTACCGGCCATGCAGGGCTTACGATCTGGGAACTTGCTACGGCAACGGTAAGGTGCGCCGGGAAAGATTCCACCTGCTTTTTGAATTATGTAAGCAACGACAGCGCCTTCAACAGCAATATGTGCAGCGGCGACCTGGACATGGCCTGGCGTTCCTTCCGCCAGATGTACCTGGATGTAAAACGCAAGCTGATCAACGACAGGATCAAGGCCAGTTGTTCCGGTTCGGCATCTGCAACTGATCTCACAGCAGCAGGGCATCAGCCTCATTTCAGCGATGCGGTTGAACTGCTCCAGGCAAATAATATAGACCTTCCTTCAAACCAGTCTGAAGCATATACTTCCAGGCAGGATGCCGAAAATGCGGCAACCAGCTATTATAATGATAACTGCCAGGCTTATGTGAAAATGTGGTGGCAGCAACTGGCGCCATGCAATTATACCAGCGCCGATTCCGCCAACATCATTCCGCAGTTGATCCAGGTTTGCAAGGAGGGTTCGGATGGCAGCCATCCTTATGGGGCCAGCTCGGTAGCTCCTTCCAGCACTTATCAATACAAAAGTTTCGAGGAAGTGATCGATGCGTATAATCAGGCGCATGGCATCAGTAGTATTTACTGTAATGCATACGGCATCACTGCGCCCAAGCCTTACGATCAGCAAACCGTGTACAGCGCCAAGCCAATATGGCTCAGGCCCGACAGTTGCGAATGCGATCATATTGCCGATCTCTATGGAAAATATCAGGCTGTATCGGGCAGCTACAGCTCTTTCTCCGATTATATGAACAGGGTATATCAGACCCAGATGAGCGATTCGGTGCTCAATCTGTTGATGAGCCTGTGCAGCAGCAATCCTGCTTCCGCCAGCTGCAGCTATCTTAAAGCGCCAATCCAGTTGCCTGCGGCCATGCAATGCGGAACAGGGGACGTTTGCATATCCTGCCAGCAGTTCAAGGATCTGAACGATGAGTTCAACAACAAATATCCCGGGGTTATACCGGTTGCAGATACTGCGGCTCATGATTCAGCGCAGATCGCCAAGAATAATCTGTATACGCAATTCATGAATCAGCGGCTGGGCTTTACCAAAACGACAACGGAGTATCTGGCTTTTGTGAACAGCTGCGGTCTGCCTTTTGAGTGGAGCACCAATTGCAATTCGCTCAGGCAATTGAAAACTGCATTTTCAAGTGCATACGGAGTAAGAATAGGCTACGGAACAGAAGGAAGCGCCCAGGTTTTTTACGATTTACATGACCTTATACATGATGGCGTTATTCAATTGCCGGACAGCATAAGGGCACAGCCACCTACCTGGTATAATAATGTAGAATTTTATCAGAAAGGAAATTCTCTTATTTGCTGGCACAATGGATATTCCCTTGAGTTCAGGATGAAATTCCTGCCGGGGCCATCGGCGGGACAGGTGTTTTATATCAACGGCATTAATTTTTCGGTCATTTTTGTCTGGCATCCTGAAAGTTTTGTAGAAAATGGTGTAACATATCCGCCGGGCGTCTATTATGGCGATACAAGGGTCAGCACTGATCCCTACAGAATGCTGGATTGGTTTACTGTAAAAGTAAAACTGACCCAATACCTTTTCCAGGTTTATTTCGCCGATACACTTTATGTCGATACTCATAGCGATTCCCCTCTTTCCATTAACAACTCAGCAAATTTTGTATTGGGATTATGGGGCAGAGAAGGCGCTGTGGACTGGGTGAAGATCTATGATGAAAACGACCAGGTTCGTTACTTCGAAGACTTCAACGATCCGGATTATCCGGCATTCATAGACACTGCTTTTCTTTGTCCGCAACCGCTTAGCTGCAGGAATGCTTTTGTCAGCTACTATAATCAGCAGAAAAACACTCACTATACCTACGATCAGATCGATTCAATATATATGGCCACCTGCGGCCAGCACGCCAATGTTTGTTCGATCACCACAGACAGCTCCGCTTCCATGCAGGATACCTGTTCACGGTTCACATTCCAGAAAACTTTTAGCGGAACAAGCCAATTCAACGATATAAAACAGACCAAAGACAAAGGCTATATCATGGCGGCCCGAACAGGCAGTTTTGGTCACGGCGGATCAGACGGGTACCTGGTGAAAACAGATAAAAAAGGGAACCTGCAATGGGCCAAAACTTATGGCGGTGCGGGATACGACGTTTTCCAACGGGTTAATCAAACCTTTGACGGCGGATACATTGCTATCGGCACTTCCGCTTCCTTCCATCAGGCGCAGGGTGAAATATTTGTAGTTAAGACAAATGCAACAGGCGATATCATGTGGGCACGGGGATTTGCCAAGGGAACTGCTTACGGAGAATGGGGATATGATATTATTCAGACC
>CAYYZJ010000218.1:0-3137 GCA_964475615.1 uncultured Flavitalea sp.
GCTCATCTTTCGGCGGCATGGTAGCGGCAATGCCGGCTATCATGAAAAAGATCAGTGCGCAGGCGACAGTAATTTTTTTGATATGGTTCATGAGAAGAAGATTTGAATTAAAACTAATGAAATTTTCGGGCATACACTAACTTGTATCAAATTTCTGTATGACGAAAACGATCCGCTGGGGCATTCTCGGCTGCGGCCGCATTGCCCGCAAGTTCGCCTCCGACCTGCAATATGTTTCCGGTTCCAGCCTGGTGGCCGTAGGCTCCAGGAGCGCTGCCAATGCCGAAGCCTTTGCTTCGGAATTTCCGGTTTCACATATACATGACAGTTATGAGGCGCTTGCCGCCGACCCGGAAGTGGACGTAATTTATGTGGCCTCTCCGCACGGATTGCATTATGAGCATGTATTGCTCTGCCTGGAGCACAACAAGGCAGTGCTCTGCGAAAAAGCTTTCGCCATCAACAGCAGGCAGGCGGTTGAAATGATCGGGAAGGCCAAGGAGAAAAAAGTATTTCTGATGGAAGCCCTTTGGACAAAATTCCTGCCTCCTTATCTCATCGTTCAGCAAATGATCGCGGACGGAAAGCTGGGCGAAGTCAGGAATGTGCTGGTGAATTTCGGCTTTATTCCGCCCCATCCTGCACCCGTTCGCCTGTTTGAAAGCGTGCTGGGAGGCGGCTCCCTGCTCGATATCGGCATCTATAATGTATTCCTGGCCTTGTCTGTACTCGGCAGGCCCGATCATGTTGAAGCGTCGATGACGCCGGCATTCACGGGTGTGGATGAGCAATGCGCCGTTCTTTTCAAATATTCCAACGGGGCCATGGCCCAGCTTTTTTCCAGCCTGAGCTCCAACCTGGCCACTGAAGCCGATATCAGCGGCAACGGGGGCCGCATCCGGCTTAAAAGCCGTTTTTTCGATCCCAATACAACCATTGCTTATTATCCCGACCGGGTGAACAGCGAGCAGATCATTCCTTTTTCCAAAGAACCCGGCTTCGGATACCAGTACCAGGCCAGGCATGTGGCCGATTGTCTTCGTATAGGCCTTACCGAAAGTCCGGTGATGAGCCATGCCGACACCCTGCTGATCATGGAAACCCTCGACCGCATCCGCAAAGCAGCAGGCATACGGTATGCAGTGGATTAACAGTAATACCATTTTCCCGGTAACCGGTTTTGCCTTTACTTTGCAGCAATTTTATGAAAGCATCGCGTTCCGCCAGTATCGGATTTATTTTTGTTACCATACTCATCGATGTTATCGGGTGGGGATTGATCATACCGGTAATGCCCAGGCTGATTGCCGACATGAAGCAGATCCCCGTGAACCAGGCCAGCCGCGAAGGCGGCCTCCTGCTTTTCGTATATGCCCTGATGCAGTTTATCTGTGCGCCCATATTGGGCAACCTGAGCGATCAGTACGGCCGCCGTCCCGTCCTGCTGTTCTCGCTGTTCGGGTTCGGGGTGGATTATTTGTTCCTCGGATTTGCGCCTACTTTCGGCTGGCTCTTTGTAGGAAGAACCATCTCCGGCATTACCGGCGCCAGCTTCACCACGGCTTCGGCCTATATTGCCGATATCAGCACAGAAGAGAACAGGGCCAAGAATTTCGGCATGATCGGAGGAGCTTTCGGTCTCGGTTTTATCATCGGCCCTGCTATCGGCGGATTGCTGAGCGGTTTCGGAATAAGGGCTCCGTTCTATGCAGCAGCGATATTGACCTTCCTCAACTGGCTGTACGGATATTTTGTATTGCCGGAATCATTGAGCTTGGACCATCGCAGGCCTTTTGACTGGAAAAGGGCCAATCCGCTGGGCTCGCTCCTGCATCTCAAAAACTATCCTGCTATCGGCGGACTGATCTTTTCGCTGACGCTGGTCTACCTGGCCGCCCATGCCGTGCAAAGCAACTGGAATTATTTTACCATCTACCGTTTCAACTGGTCTGAAAAAATGGTGGGTATTTCGCTGAGTGTGGTGGGATTGCTGATCGCGCTGGTGCAGGCAGGATTGATCCGGATCATCACGCCGAAAATCGGGAATGAGCGCAGCATTTATATCGGACTGGGGCTATACACGCTGGGACTTTTCCTCTTTGCTTTCGCCACGCGGAGCTGGATGATGTATGCCATTCTCGTTCCATACTGCCTGGGCGGTATTGCCGGGCCTTCATTGCAGGCCATCATGTCGGCCCAGGTTCCGCGCAATGCCCAGGGCGAACTGCAGGGAGCGCTCACCAGCCTCATGAGCGCCACTTCCATCATCGGGCCGCTGGTCATGACCAATCTGTTTGCATATTTCACCAGTCCTCAGGCGCCGGTGCTGTTTCCCGGAGCTCCTTTTCTTACCGGGGCCATACTCATGATGTTCAGTACTTTGCTTGCTTTCAGGAGCCTGAAGGGGAATAGGCAATGAGCAATAGGCAATTGGCAATGGGCAATAAAAAATAAAATATTATTATGCATAACCTAAATTTTTGCCTGTTGCTTATTGCCCATTGCCAATTATTCACTATCTTTGCGTATCAAGTTGATACAGCATTCAGTAATTGAACGATCATTTCTGCTACCATTCTTCAGCAATAGTCAGTCTTCTTTACTCTGCTTTTGGGTCAGCTTTATTAAACAGTCAATTTTTTAACCAGTTATTTTTTGTATGAACATTTTTGTTTCTAATTTAAGTTTTAACGTCAGAGACGAAGACTTACACGAGTATTTTGCAGAATACGGAGAAGTAGCTTCTGCTAAAGTAATTATGGACAAATTCACCAACCGTTCACGTGGATTTGCGTTTGTAGAAATGCCCGATGAAGAGGCTGCCAAAAAGGCCATCCAGGAACTCGATGGCGCTACAGTAGATGGCAGAACCATCGGCGTGGCTGTTGCCAAGCCAAGAGAAGAACGCGGCGGCAACAACAGGGGTTCGTTCCAGCGCAGGAATAATTACAGCAACAGCAGATATTAATCTTACTGTATTTTCTTAAAAGAGGGCAGGCCGCCCTCTTTTTTTATTGAAAAGGGTTATTTTCATGGCATGAACCTCATCGGTAATATCATCTGGCTGATCTTCGGCGGATTTGCTGCTGCACTCGGCTATGTGTTCGGCGGGTTTGTGTTATGCCTCACCATCGTCG
>CAYYZJ010000219.1:0-3481 GCA_964475615.1 uncultured Flavitalea sp.
GTAAGCACCCGCTATATCGACCAGACCACCCTGCTCAACGCCAAAGGCCCTAAGGCCGTTGAAATGGCCTATCGTGCCGGAGAGCTGAAAGGCGGCAATACCACCTACCCTGCTGATGGCACCATGAGAGGAAGCTCCAAATATAAAGACTGGTATTACCTGTCGGGGATCAGGATCAGCATCGCCATCAATTCAGGCCATGATGCTTACCGCGGCAGGGGAAGAATTGATTGTCCCCCGAAAAAATATTAGCATTCAACCCTGATTTCTCAGCGAAGATCTTCTGAAAATAGGCACTGGCTCGAGCACGATCTTCTGTTGCCTGGACTTGATTTTATCTTTATTGGCGATCAGCTCCATCAGCAGTTTGATGGATTCCTTGCCCATTAAAACAGTTTGCTGATCGATGGTCGAGAGGCCCGGCGTAATATGCTCCCCGAATTGCTCATTGGCAAAACCGATCACGCCCGCTTCACCGGGTATCTTTATTTTGCGATCCTTCAATTCCTTGATGACGCCCAGGGCAGTAAAATCCTCTACTGCAAAAACGGCGTCGGGACGATCAGGCTGAGTAAACAAATGAGCAGTGGCTTCCTTACCCGATTCCACGGAAACATTTCCGGGATAGATCAACTGTTCGTCAACCGGAATGCCATTGGCCCGGAGGGCTTCGAGGTATCCTCTTAAACGGTCTTTGAAAATCTTAATATGCTGCGGCCCGGAGATATGAGCAATGCGCCGGAAGCCTTGCTCTATCAGATGCGTCACCGCCATGAAAGCGCCTTTATAATCGTCGATGACAACAGAAGGAATGCCCAGGTCGTCGTTAGCCCTGTCGAAGAGCACAAGCGGAATATTCCTGGCCTTGGCTTCCAGAAAATGCGCATAGTCGAGCGTTTCCTTGGCAATGGAAGCCAGGATGCCATCCACCCTTGCGCTCAAAAAAGTTTCGATGCCTCTTGCTTCATGGCCCTGGTTTTCGTTGGATTGATAGATGAGCACATTATAGCCGTTCATATTGGCGATGCTTTCGATGCCATGCACCACCGATCCGAAAAAATTGATCTCTGCACTGGGAATGATCACCCCGATGAGATGCGTTTTACCCGAGCGAAGCGAGGAAGCGATGCGGTTCCTCTTGTAGTTAAGCCGCTTGGCTGCCTTCAGCACCGATTCCTTTGTTTTTTCGCTGATGGCAGGATGATTGCTCAATGCGCGTGAAACCGTGGCCGGCGTAATATTCAGCTCGCGGGCAATATCCGATATGGTTGTTTTATAGTTCAATCGGCTTTTAATTTGTGCAATACCCATTCCCCCACCCTCGCGCCCTGGTCTACCCCGATATCGATCGCATCCATGAAATGGATGCCTCCATAAAATCTCGAAATGGCCGCTTCCGCCGACGCCTGCTTAAAGGAATCGAAGCTGCGCGGCTGCAATCCGAAATTGATTTCCACCGAATCCCTGAAATGATAATGATCCCCGAAATAACGGGTTAGTATAACCGCTGATGTGGCGGATACGCAGGAATGACCGCTCAGGTATTCCGGAAAAGGCGGCGTTTGCAGCAAAGGCTTCCATTGCGGATCCACATACTTCCGGATAGCTGTTTCCGGGCGGATCCGGTTGCTCCGGTATTTTTCGCCCCAGCAGCAGATAAAGCTTTCCATCAATCCCACGGAAACAGCAGTATAGATCTGCATGGTTTCGGCAAAACTTTTTTTCGACTGCATGCAGGCAATGCCGGTAATGCCCAGCCAGTGGGCGCCGGGAGATATCTTTTTCAGTCCCACCATCAGATGCCCCTCGTCCTGCACGGCAAAGGGATTGCAGTCCCAGAACGCCGCTATCACGCGATGCTCTTCGGGCGACTGGTCATTTTCATGATAATTCTGCATAAGCAGTTTGTAGAAGCCGGAATGCT
This sequence comes from uncultured Flavitalea sp., assembly GCA_964475615.1. Lineage (GTDB taxonomy): Bacteria > Bacteroidota > Bacteroidia > Chitinophagales > Chitinophagaceae > Puia. Next base: position 1,925 of record CAYYZJ010000219.1, read on the forward strand.
TATCCCTGGAAAAAGGAACCGGCGGCTGCGGCTTGAACTGGTTGGCGGAATCGAGCGTAAAGGAACGGATCTGGCAAAAATAGGGCTCTACCGCAGCGATATATGCCGGAGGCGTGGGATACCAGGCGCCTTCACTGTCGGCCGGCGTATATCTCGGCAGATTGCTGAGCTTATTGTATCCATCGGCTTTTGCATAAGCCAGTATGCTCTTGCTTACGGCCTGTGCATAGCTTTTTGATCCGGCAATGACCTCATCGTCATAACCAAGCTTTCTGCAGGAATCCGACAAGCGGTCTTCATATTGTTCCAGTAATTTTCCCGAAGGCTGCATTTTCTTTGCGGTTTCCAGCATGGCCATCAGGGCTGCTAACGGATATGAGTAGTTGCTGATGGAATCTGGCTTTTTGATATCCGGATATTCGTTCAGGAGGCCATGCATGCTTCTGAAGTTGCTGTCGTTCTGGGATACCACTTCATAACCCGCCAGACAGGCGTATGCAAAAAAACGCGAAGCCAGCGGCGGATTGGTTACATCATGCACCATCAGCTCCGTCATCCGGGCAATGATCCGGCTGATGTCTTCGTTACCCGGTTCGGGCAAATGCCCCGGCTGATGCCGGCAGCCCGGCAACAGCATTATCATAACGGATATGAACAAGCTAATTCCTTTTCTCATGGCTGCTCAATTTATAAGCCTTAACATCCTGCTGGTTGATCCCGAACAGCAATGCTGGCCCGATGCTGATCACCTTTCTCACATCTCCACGTATATTAAAACCCGATTGTTGCTGGTTGATATAACTAAAATGCCCTTTGCCGTCTCCTTTCATCAGCATCCCGTAATTGGCATCGCATTTTCCGAAACGCAGGCGGGCCTGGTTAATATTGCCGCAAAGTAATAAATCCTGGCGACCATCGCCGTCATAATCCAGCGCCGTGATGCTGAATACCGGCGAGAACTGCGCTTCCAGGGGCAGCGGCCGTTCATGGAATTTGCCATCGGCCCCGCTTTCAAAATACGCTGTTTTCAGGCAATTGGTTTGCAGGCGATGCGTATCTTTCAATTCATCTTCAGTAAAAATATCTTTCAGTGTGGCATCTGCATAGCTTTTGTAATCGGTAAAACGGGTTCGCATGATGCTCATCTGGTCGAGCAGCTCGTCGCGGGTAACATAGGGATAGCTTTTTCCCTGGATATAAAAACAGAGTATGGGATCAACGGAGCCGTTGTCGTCAAAATCCTTGTAAAACATTTCTGCAGGCTCTTTGTCGCTGGCCCTGCATTGCGTATTCAATCCGAAATTGCCGGCAACCAGGTCGGGCTTGCCATCGCCGTTGAAATCGCCGGCAAGCAGGGTGTTCCACCAGCCGCTGTAATTTTTATCGAAATAATGCGGGGTTTGGTTTTCAAGCCTGCCGTTGCTGTTGATGAATACGGTAATGGGCATCCACTCTCCCACTATGACCAGGTCGCTTTTTTTATCGCCGTTGAGATCGATCCAGGCGGCATCGGTTACCATGCCGATCTGTTCGAGCTCGGGGATCAGCCTGCTGACG
>CAYYZJ010000220.1:0-9363 GCA_964475615.1 uncultured Flavitalea sp.
TATTCCTTGAGCAATTGCTCGAACCGGTATGCTTCCACTTCACTGATCATACCCGTCATATATTTTTCAACCGCACCGCTCAATATGTATAGTTTTATGTCCAAAAGACTTCACTCTCTGTTGAATAATTTACTCATTTAATCCCAATTGCGGTATTAAATTTTTCACTAAATGAAAACCCTTAGCTGGAGATCAGCAGCGTATCGGACCAGCAATGCCGGGCTCATTATGAAATTGAGGAAAGAAAAAAGATAGCAGATTTTTGAAAATGGCTAAGCCTGCGGGGCCACCAGCCTGAACCCATTGCCGTGAATATTCACGATCTCGATATTGGGATCATCCTTCAGGTATTTGCGCAGCTTGGCAATATATACATCCATACTGCGGCCATTGAAATAGGTATCACTGCCCCAAATCTTTTTCAATGCCGCTTCGCGGGGCAGCAGGTCGTTGATATGATCGCAAAGCATTTTCAGCAATTCATTTTCCTTGGGCGAAAGCGTTTGCGTATGTCCTTTATGTGTGAGCTCCCTCAGCTTGGGATTGAAATGATAAATGCCCAGGTCGAATTCCTTGTTCTCCGCTTCTTTATTGATATCGTCATTACGCTTGAGGATGGCTTTTATCTTCAACAGCAATACTTCGCTGTCGAAAGGCTTGGTAATATAGTCGTCGGCGCCCAGCTTATAACCCTGGATAATGTCTTCCTTCATGGTTTTGGCGCTGAGGAAGAACAGTGGAATATCGGGGTCAACATCGCGGATCTCTTCGGCAAGGGTAAAGCCGTCCATGTGGGGCATCATCACATCCAGCAGGCAAAGGTCAAAATGTTCCCGCTGAAAAGCGGCCAGTCCAAGCCGGCCATCCCTTTCCAGGGTAACATCAAAATCGTTCAGTTCAAGATAATTCTTCAGCACTATGCCCAGGTTCTGATCGTCTTCGCAGAGCAGGATCTTCGATTTTTTTCCGTCCATGGCTATTGATTTATGTACAAATAAAATTAATTCATTTGCCGCTATTAAGAACAGTAAGGTAATTTTTTGTTAATACATAACTTTGCAGGATGCATCTCACAAGCGAAAATAAATTCAAAAAACTGGTAGTGATCGGCGATCGCGTGCTTATCCGTCCTTCCAGGCCCAATGAGCGAACATCAACAGGCCTATATCTGCCCCCGGGAGTTCAGGAAAAAGAAAAAGTGCAGCAGGGTTATATCATTAAAACCGGCCCCGGGTATGCCATTCCCAATCCCATTGAAGATGAGCCCTGGAAAAGCCAGGAGGAACAGGTTAAATACATTCCCCTGCAGGCCAAGGAAGGCGATATTGCTATCTTCCTCCTCAGCGGCGCCACTGAAGTAATTTATGAAGGCGAAAAATATTTCATCGTCCCCCAAAGCGCAATACTGATGCTGGAAAGGGAGGAGGGGATGTGAGATGCGGGGTACGGGATGCGGGATGCGAGATTCGGGGTACGGGATGCGAGATACGAGATGTGAGTAGAGCAGATTATAATAAGGAAGCGAGATACAAGATGCAATGCGAATAGAATGCATACCGACAAACAGCATCGAGCTAAAACCTTATCTGACATCCCATACATATCCCACATCCCGCATCTCGTACCCCGCATCTCGCATCCCATACCCCGCATCTCGTATCCCGTACCCCGAATCCCGCATCCTACCCCTCCCGTATCCCGCATCTTCCTTATCTTTGCCCCCCAATAAAACAGCATGGACGCTAATTTCAATCCGGATAAGCAGCATACCTTGCAATCGCCGGTAAATATTTCCGGTACCGGCCTGCATACCGGTATTAAAGTGGATATGACGCTGAAACCGGCCAACCCGGGGTTCGGTTATCAATTCCAGCGGATAGACCTGGCAGGCCAGCCGGTCATCAAGGCCGATTGCGACCTGGTTACCGATGTATCGCGCGGCACTACCCTCGAAGACCAGGGAGCCAAAGTATCTACCGTTGAGCATGTGCTTGCCGCCCTGGTAGGCATGGGCATCGACAATTGCCTCATTGAGATCAACGGCCCGGAAATACCCATCATCGACGGCAGCTCCGAACCTTTTGTGGAGATCATTGAAGAAGCCGGCGTTTCCGAGCAGGAAGCCGCCAAAGCCTGGTACAGCATCGACAGCAATATCACCTATTACGACGAAAAGAAAAGAGTGGAAATGGTGGCCATGCCCGCCATGGAATATAAGGTAACTACCCTTATCGACTTCAACAGCCCAGTGCTGGGCACCCAGCATGCCGGCCTCAAGCGCATGTCGGATTTCAAGACCGAAATAGCCCCCTGCCGCACCTTCTGCTTTTTGCACGAGCTGGAAATGCTGCTGGACAATAACCTCATTAAAGGCGGCGACATCAACAATGCCATTGTAGTTGTCGACAAACCGGTTACCCAGGAGGAAATGACCCGCCTGGCCAGGGCTTTCGGCCGCGAAAAAGTGGAAATAAAAAGTGAAGGCTATCTGAACAACCTGGAGCTTCGCTTTCCCAATGAGCCTGCCCGCCATAAATTGCTCGATGTGATCGGCGACCTGGCCCTCATCGGCTTCCCGGTAAAAGGGCATATCATCGCCAACCGCCCCGGCCACTCTACCAACGTGGAGTTTGCCAAAAAGATCAAGCAGTACATCAAAAAGAACAAGCATTTAAAGAACATCCCGGTTTACGATCCCTCCCAGCCACCTATATATAATAGTGTGCAGATCGAAAAGACCCTGCCCCACCGTTATCCCTTTTTGCTGGTGGATAAGATCATTGAACTAACGGACAAGCATATCGTGGGCCTGAAGAACATCACCTTCAATGAGCCCTTTTTTGTAGGCCACTTTCCCGGAAACCCGGTAATGCCCGGTGTGCTGCAGATAGAGGCCATGGCTCAGACCGGAGGCATTCTTTGCATCAACGCCATGCCGCCCGGCGAATACGATACGTATTTTCTGAAGATAGACAACTGCAAGTTCAAGCAGATGGTAAAGCCCGGCGATACCATGCTTATGAAGCTGGAGCTGCTGGCTCCCATACGCAGGGGCATCTGCGAAATGAGGGGAACAGTATTTGTAGGCAATAAGATCGTTACCGAAGCCGACCTCATGGCCCAATTGGTAAAGAGAAGTTAAATTGCCCGAATTGCGCTAAATAAGTTTATTTTTGTAAGTGCTGGGGTTTGCTCAGCATTTTTTATGAGAAAATCTGTAATTCTTAATGAAGAGCCCCAGGCAGTTGAACAGCCAACCAACAATCAACCAATTGATCGCAGAATGATCCATCCCCATACCTATATACATCCTAACGCCCGCTTAGCCACCAATGTCAAGATCGATCCGTTTACCGTTATTCATCCTGATGTTGAAATAGGGGAAGGCACCTGGATAGGATCCAATGTTACCATCATGGAAGGGGCGCGTATCGGAAAGAATTGCCGCATTTTTCCCGGCGCCGTGATCTCTGCTATTCCCCAGGACTTGAAATTCCAGGGCGAATACAGCAATGTTTTCATTGGCGACAATACCACCATCCGCGAATTTGTTACCGTGAACCGGGGAACAAAGGAAAGGGAAAAGACCGTGATCGGCAGGAACTGCCTTATACAGGCTTATTGCCATCTTGCCCACGACTGCATCGTGGGCGATAACTGTATCCTCAGCAACAATACCCAGGTGGCCGGCCATGTAGTGATCGGCGACTGGGCCATACTAGGAGGCATGTGCGCCCTGCACCAGTTCGTTCAGATCGGGCAGCATTCCTTCCTCAGCGGAGGATCGCTGGTAGGCAAGGACGTGCCCCCTTATATCAAAGCCGCCCGCCTGCCCCTGAGCTATAGCGGGGTGAATTCCGTTGGCCTGAAAAGAAGAGGCTTCACCGTTGAAAAGATCAATCATATACTGGATATTTATCGCATTGTCTATAATAGGGGACTGAATGTTTCGCAGGCCCTCGAAGTGCTGGAAGAAGAGTTCCCCGCCACCGACGAAAGGGATGAGATCGTTACTTTTATCCGTGAAAGTACCCGCGGCATCATCAAGCGTCATTCCAAAAACAGCGTGGATGAAGATTACGGTGACTGATGCCGGTAAACGCTTTAACCGCGACTGGGTTTTCCGCCACCTCAGCTATGAGTTCAATACAGGCCATGCCTACGCTATTACCGGCCCCAATGGTTCGGGCAAATCCACGCTGCTGCAGGTGATCGCCGGGTCAGTTATGGCTTCCGAAGGAAAGATCACTTATGAATCGGAAAGATTGTTAGCGCCCGAAACTTTCTATCAGCATCTTTCCATTGCGGCTCCTTATCTGGAGCTGATAGAAGAAATGAACCTGAGGGAATTCCTGCAGTTCCACTGCATTTTCAAACCGCTGCTCCCTTCGCTCAGTGTTGAAAAAGCCATAGACCGTTGCGGCCTGCGCCATGCCGCCGACAAGCAGATCCGCTATTATTCTTCAGGCATGAAGCAAAGGGTAAAGCTGGCCCAGGCTTTTTTTTCAGACACCCCCGTACTGCTGCTCGATGAGCCCTGCACCAACCTCGATGAAGAAGGGATTGCATTATACCACCTGCTGATGAGCGATTATTCCCTTGACCGTATAGTGATTGTAAGCTCGAACGATAAGCAGGAATATGGGTTTTGCGAAAAGATCATCGATATGAAAAGCTACAAACACTAATACTACCTGGCATTTTCATCCACTTCAAAAACACCGAAAGTATTATTGTCAAGATCGATAAAATATCCTTGCCAGCATCTGCCCGGAATAGCGAACTTAGGTAATGCAACCTGTCCGCCGTTTTTGAGTATCAGCTCGCTGGTTTTGTCGAAGCTGCTGACCTGAATGGAGCACACATAAGCGTTTGTTCCGCTTTCGGTTGGCGGCACTTTTGCAGGCCGCTTGAGCAATCCGCCATTGATGCTGTTTGTTTCTATACGGTAATACTCGATGGGCACATATTCTTCTTTGACAAACTTCCAGCCAAAGACAGTTTCATAAAATCTTATGTCGCGTTTAGGATCGGAAGATTGGATTTCAAAATATCCGATAGTGTTCATACTATTTTTTTATTAAAATTACTAAACCTGGATTTTACTTTTTTCCCAGGCTCCCAACTAATGCTAAAGCCCGGATTTTAAAATTCCCTTCCACCATTTGGCATATAGCCTGCTTTAGCCGTTTTTAAGATAGCCTTTTTCTTTAAGCCGGCTTATTACCTTTTCACCGAGCGCCTTTCCCCATTGTGCACCTGCCTGGTACGAATCCTGGGTTATGAGCGGTAGTTTTTGTATTACTTTCTGTCCGATGGGTGATTTATAGAATTTCAACAGTTCAGTGACCTCCTCATCGGTATAATATTTGGCATAAACCGGTACTATCAGCTCCTCCAGGTCTTTGGGATTCACTTCACATCCACGTAAGCAAAATAAGAATGGCAGCCCGTTTCAAAAGCTGGCTGATCGTCGGGGCATTCGCCAAGCATTAATTTTATATTATCGCGGATCAGGAAATGCCAGCCGCCGCCTTCCCACAACGTTTCAAAACCCAATTTGGTTTTGTAAAATTCGGCTGATCTGGATAAATTATTCACAGCTAAAACAAAAGAGCTGCCGGTTAATACAGGTTGCATTGAAGTGAATTTTAATCTCCATTAAATTACGCCGTTTTTTCTGGTTGGCAGCAATCAATCGATAATAAAAGGAAGATGCGTTTGCGGATACGGAGGCTTCTGGATATGTGCCCTCAGTTTTTTGAAAGATTCATAAGGGCCTTTGGTGATGAACATATTGATCAGCCAGGCCGGGATGCTGCCGCCGGGATCGGCATGCAGCGTATATTCCACCTTGATCAGTGTTTTGGATAAGGGCGTGATGATCCATTTCCCTTCCGATTCATTTACGCGCACGATATCTTTTTTTTCAGGAAGATAATTCTTCACGGTTGGCCCGTAAATGGTAACCACTCGTGTATGCATGTCCTGCACCGCTTTCAGATGCGCAATGAAATCGCGGTTGCTGGCGGGCCAGGGAACATTGATCTCGGAATAATAATACAGTTCGGAAGGAGAGACCTGTTTCAGCAGCGCGGCCGATTTTGTGCTGTATACCCATTGCGCCTGCGTGCCGATGTCGAAAATAACGGCAACGAACTGGGAAAGCGTAGCAGTAAAAGTACATTCCACCTTAACGGCTTTGAACCGCGAATCGGGCAATGTGCGGGTAAAGATTTTTATATCTTCCCGGTCTGATTTTAATTTCCAGTTTTCCTGGCCATGCGCCTGATAACAAAATCCTGATAATGCCGCGAATAAAATAAATAAAGCTTGTCTGTTCATGATAGCCGGTCTGTTCTTCCTGTAAACAATATACGCTTTTAAAAGTTCGGTTTCAAGGCAACTCGTAATACAAATGGACAGCCATTGTATCGGAAGCGAACAGTTTCGGCCATCCTGAAAAAATCTAATCAACTGATTGATAAAAGCGTAGCAATCCGGCATTTTTTTGGCCTGTTTTTCATTCATGATAAAAAATTACTTCAAAATAACCTGGCGCAGCCTCATGAACAATAAGGTATACAGCGCCCTCAATATTCTCGGCCTGGCTATCGGCATGGCCGTTGCCCTTTTGATAGGCCTGTGGGTAAATTACCAGATCTCTTACGACCGGTTCCTTCCGGGTTATAAGAGCCTGTACCAGGTAAGGTATAAAACAGATAATAACGGTATTATACAAACGCAGATTTCAACTGCCCTGCCATTGGCGGATGCGATGAAAAGGGACGTGCCGGGCATTAGGCATATTGTCCGCACCGACTGGATGGGAACGCATGGACTGATGGCCGGCGACAGGAAAATATATATTGCCGGCGGAATTGCCGAAAGCGATTTCCTGAAAATGTTCCGCTATCCCTTTATAAAAGGCAATGCCGATGAAGCAATGAAAGACCCTTATTCCATCGTACTCACCCAGTCAACCGCAAAAGCCCTGTTCGGCAATGAAGAAGCCATGAACAAGACCGTTCGTTTCGATAATAGCCATGACCTGAAGGTAACCGGAATATTGAAAGACCTGCCGCACAATTCCAATTTTGCATTTAATTTCCTTGTTCCTTTCAGCTACTGGCAGGCAGAGAACGAGTGGGTGAGAAATAACATGAGGGACTGGGGCAATAATTCTTTCCAGACTTTCGTGGAGCTGCAGCCGAATAGTTCATACACACAGGTAGAGCCGCATATCCGCGGGCTTTTGCAGAAATATTCTCCCAAAATATACAAGCCTTCAAAAGCAGAAGTATTCATGCAGCCGCTGAAGGACTGGCATCTGTATACCGATTTCAAGAACGGCGTGGCCGTGGGCGGTTTTATCGACTATGTAAAAATGTTCAGCATCATCGGCATACTGGTGCTGCTCATCGCCTGCATCAATTTCATGAACCTCTCCACCGCCCGTTCGGAAAAAAGAGCGAGGGAAGTGGGCATCAGGAAAGCCATCGGATCGCAGCGCAGGGATCTCATCGTTCAGTTCCTGACCGAATCGCTGGTCATTACTTTTATTGCATTCTTATTTTCATTGATACTGGTGAGCCTGGTATTGCCGGCCTTCAATGCGCTTACCAATACCAGCATCAGCATTCCTTATGGCAATGTTTTCTTCTGGCTCATCATGCTCAGCTATGTGTTGCTCACCGGTTTGCTGGCAGGAAGCAGGCCCGCTTTCTATCTTTCTTCATTCAATCCGGTTAAAGTGCTGAAGGGAACGATCCAGGCAGGCAGGTCGGCAAGCCTGCCGAGGAAGATACTCGTGGTGCTGCAGTTCAGTTGTTCCATTGCGCTCATCATCAGCACCATCATTATTTACCAGCAGATACAGCATGCCAGGAACAGGCCCATAGGATATAATACGAACAACCTGCTGATGACGGATAACAGCAGCGACCTGCAAAAAAATTATGCAGCGCTCAAGCACGACCTGCTGCAAAGCGGCCTGGTTACCGGCGTTACCAAAGCATCGAGCCCGGCTACCGATATCTGGTCATTCAATCATGTGGACGAATGGCAGGGTAAACTGCCCGGCGAATTGCTGGGCGGCATGGCCACCATATCCGTGTCGGACACCGATTATTTCAAAACGCTCGGCATGCAACTGACAGCAGGAAGGAATTTCTATGGGAATGAGGCGGCCGATTCGCTTTCCCTGATCCTCAATGAAGCTGCTGTAAAAAGATTGCGATTTAAAGAGCCGCTGAACCAGAACATCACCTGGGCCTTCGGCAAGCAGCGTGTGATCGGAGTGGTGAAAGATGCCTTGATGATCTCTCCCTATTCGCCGGCCGAACCTACTTTTTTCGTTTTTATTCCCGGTTGGGCCAACAGCATCTCCTACCGGCTGGCCAATGGCGTAAATACGCATGAGGCCATTGCCAAGCTGGGCCCTGTATTCAATAAATACAATCCGGCCTACCCTTATCTCTATAAATTCGTCGATGAAAGCTATGCCGGCAAGTTTGCGCTGGAAGAGCTGATCGGCAAGCTGGCCGGGCTGTTCGCTGCGCTGGCCATCCTCATCTCCTGCCTTGGCCTTTTCGGTCTTGCTGCCTATATGGCCGAGCAGCGCACCAAGGAAATCGGCATACGCAAAGTGCTGGGCGCTTCGGTGTCGCAGTTATGGCTGCTGCTGTCGAAGGATTTTATTGTGCTGGTACTGCTAAGCTGCATCATCGCATCGCCGGTTGCATTTTATTTCCTGAAGAACTGGCTGACGAAATATGATTATCGCATAACCATCGGCGTTGGCGTGTTTGTGCTGTCGGCGTTCATTGCGGTACTCATCACCATCATTACCATCAGCTTCCAGGCAATAAAAGCGGCTATGATGAACCCGGCAAGGACACTGAAAACAGAATGATCATTTTCCCCCTTTTTTCTTTTCCCTGTATTCAGACGGAGTTAAGGCAAGCTTCGATTTGAAAACAGTGGAGAAATAAGCCTGGGTGGAGAATCCCACTTTGAAAGCCACTTCGGAAATCGACAATTGCTCATTGGCCAGCAGGAACTTGGCCTTTTGCAATCTTACGGCAAGGATATAATCGTTCACATTATACCCGATCAGCGCTTTTACCTTGCGGTACAACTGAACCCTCGATATGCCGATCTCCCGGCAAATATCATCCACCGAAAAATCTTCGTTGGATAAATTGTTTTCTACGATGGCAGTGAACTCATTGATGAATTTCCGGTCGATCTTGGTGGAAGAGTTGGATCTCGATTCAGTAGGCAGCTCACTCGTATAATGCTCGCGCAGAATAGCGCGGTTGTTGAGCAGGTTTTTTATAGTTTCTTCCAGATACTCCAGAT
>CAYYZJ010000221.1:0-3196 GCA_964475615.1 uncultured Flavitalea sp.
TCGAATGTGAAGACGATCTTGTTGGTGCTGAAATGCAGCGTGCGATCCTTAGGCGATGCGCTGATCAGCTTGGGAGGCAGCGAATCCCTTAACCCGCCGGTAGGCGGAATGATATTGGCGCAGCCCGTATCGCCGATTGCACTGATTATAATGATTGACAGGAAAGCCAAATAAAAAAGTAAGCCGGTTCTTTTCATTAATGCGTCTTGGGTGGCTGCAAACTTATGTTGTTTCGGGCTATTAAAATCCAGTCAAAATCCTAATATTTAAGCATCCCATTCCCACCAATCCCATTCATCCCATAAATCCCGGTTCAGACTTCTTCTTCCAGTTCATGCAGTGCAATAGCCATATTGTTTGTCTTCACAAAATTGCACCAATGACAATCTTCTTTTCCGCAGCCGATATAAAATTCATGGTTCCTGATCTTCTGCCAGGTGTCGGTGATCTGTTGAGTGACCGTAGTGATGTCTGCAGGCCCGACAACTATTTTCAGCTTGTGATAATTCTTTTTATTATCCGGTTCAATGAAATCGAACTCGGTGCTCAGCGCCTGCCAGTTGCGATGCTCGTAATTGTCGAGCAGAATTTTATAAAAGACAGCCTGTCTCCAGTAATCGCCACCCTTTGGATCTTTGTCATTAGGCGGACAGAGCTTGGGTTTTGCCTTTTCAGGATCGCCCGTTTTATAATCCACCACATTCACGATCTTTCCGTCGAACTCCAGCTTATCGAGCTTGCCTTTTAGCGGAACACCGTTGACCACCACATTGCGGATATTGCGCTCGATGGCCACGATCCTGTTCCAGTTATCAATGTATCGGTCATAATATCCGGGCAGCACGGTATGGCCGTATTCCATTCGTCTTTCAAACTGCTCGCTGGTAAAGCTTTCGCGGTGGCGGCGCATGTACCAGTCGAACCAGGAAATGAACGCTTCTTTCTCAGGGAATACTTCCTGATTGGTCTGCATATTGCGGAACAACTGTTCCAACGCATAATGCACCGCCGATCCGAATTCGGTGGATTCATTTTTGGGAGATGGTATGCGCACGAGGTTCTTGAAATAAAATTCAAGCGGGCATTTCAGGTAATTGTTGAGTGCGGTAACGCTCAGCACGAAATTGTCGAGCACGCGGTTCACCCATTCCGCTTCCGCTTTTTCGATCTCCGGCGCCTGCTCTCCTTCAAACTGCAGTATCTGGTATGCTGCCATCAGTTCTGGAGCCATGAACACTTTTTCAACCGGCAATGCATGGGCTTCCTGTATCTCTGCGATGAACATGGAGGGCTCCATTTCGCGGCCGTCGTTCCGGAAGCGGCTGTAGGAAATGAACAGGTGCTGTTCTGCTCTTGTCAATGCCACATAAAACAGGCGGCGCAGCTCCTCTTCTTCAGCCTGTTTGGGCTGGGAGCTGAAGATGGTATCGGGGAACCGGTATCCGGTAAAAGGCTTGCGCTTTTTTTCCCAGAAAGCGGTATTGCATCCCGCAAAGAATACGTATTCGAATTCCAGCCCTTTCGATCCATGTGCAGTGAGCAGGTTGATCCCTTTTTCGCTTCCGCTGATCTGCACCAGGGGCAGCACGATCCCCTCTTTTTCCATGAGGTCGAAGATCCTCACGAGCTGCTGCAGGCCCATGGATGGATTGCGCTGGGTTTCTTCCTTTATAAAATCGAAAAGGGCATTGAGCACCTGCAGCAGCCAGAGCTTTTCAGGATCCTGCATGACCTGGGTGAGCACTCCTGCTTTGCGTATGATGTTCTCCGTTAGTGTCTGCACCGTTACATTGGGAACCTTGCCGAGAAGGTGTTCGATGGTCTCCGATGCTTTTTGAAGATTGGCATGGAGGCCGCGGGAGAACAGGTCTTTGGGCGGCTGATGGCTTTTTTCATACAGCAGCCTGCGCAGGGATATTTTGTTATCCGTGAACTGGCGGTCGGCCACTTCGGCGGTCAGGTTGGCGATTTCAATGGGAGGGATGCCGAACCAGTCGAAATGGAGCAGCTCGAAAAGCAGTTCATCGCCGCTGTAAGGAATTTCGTGTTCGGTGGCCAGGTAGCGGAAAAAGAGGATCATCTTTCTGGCGAGCGGGATCTCCATCAGGTTCACGCTTCGTTTACTGAACACCGGTATATTCTTCAGCCTGAGGTATTGGGCCAGCTCTTCGCCATAGCGGTTCTCTTTATAAATAACGCCGATCCTTCCGGGCTGAACGCCCTGTTGCAGGAGCTTTTCCACCTGGCTGCTGATATCGGCCATTTCCTGCTTCTGCGTTTCATATTCCCTGATCCGGGGAATGTGGTTGAGCAGGTTGATCTTTTCATTGGCGGCAACGAGGTCTTTACTCAGTCCTTCCATCTGCACCACCAGCCTTTCCTTATTACGGCTGATCAGCGTTTTCGATATGTCGAGCACAGGTTGAACCGAGCGGTAATTTCGGGTGAGCACGATCGTTAGCAGGCTGTTTTTATACGTGTCCGCAAACGTAAGCATGTTTTCCACATTGGCGCCCTGGAAGCGGTAAATGCTCTGGTCATCGTCGCCAACGACGAATACGTTGGGCTTATCCCAGTAATTGATCAGCAGTTGAACCAGGCGGTTCTGCGTTCCGCTGGTATCCTGGTATTCATCTACGAGTATATAAAGAAATTTTTCCTGGTAGCGGCGGAGCAGGGCTTCATTGGTTTCAAAGGCCCTGATCACCCAGTTGATCATATCGTCGAAATCGTAGCGGTTGCGGCTTTGCATAAGCTGCTGGTATCGCTCAAACTCGTTTACTGCTGCACGGAACCGCTCTGTCTTTTCGGTTTCTTCTGCGATCTTGTCGGTGCGCAGGTCGCCTTTTTTGAAATCGCCGGTGGCGCGTTTGGTAATATATTCGTCACGGCGGGGCAGGGAAGCCAGGTATTCATCGATCTTTTCATTGATGAATGCAGGGCTCCATCCTTCGCGCTTCATTACGGAGAACAGGTGCTGCAGGTTATTGATCTCGAAATACACGTCGCCGCGGTATCGTTTCAGCGGATGGTTTTTGGGAAAGGAATCGATCAGCTCTTTAAACAGTTCGATCCGTTCCAGTTCGGAGATGGGATCGAGCGCCGTTTTCTCGAACAGCGAAAGATTTTCCTGAATGATATCGTTGCAAAAAGCATGAAAAGTATATATATTCACGCGATAGGCATCGGGCCCTAT
>CAYYZJ010000222.1:0-4031 GCA_964475615.1 uncultured Flavitalea sp.
AGCTTCTCCCCTTCCCAATCTTTTTTCCTTGTGCGTAGCGCCTGCGGCAGGCTTGATGGTATGTAATTTCATTGTATAATCATTTATTTAATGTGGAAATGTGGTAAATATGGAAATGTGAAAATTAAATCATTTCATTTCCCACATTTTCACATTTTCATATTTTCACATTTTTTAGATTTCTTCCACTTTCACCAGATGATCCACCTTGCGGATCATGCCCAGCACCTGCGGAGTGGCTTCTATTTCCCTGGAAGCATTCAGTTTTTTCAGTCCCAGTGCTTTCAGCGTCAGCTTCTGGCGCTCCGGCCTGTCGATGGCGCTTTTAACCTGTGTTATCTTTATCTTTTTCATAATTTAAAGATGTGAGGTGAAGGGTTAGGGAGTAAGGTCTTCCGCCTTATGCCTTTTGCCTCTTCCCTGATTATCCGTTAAACACTTTCTTCAATGAGAGATGCCTGGTCTTGGCAACATGAACCGGCTCGCGAAGCAGGGACAATGCCTTGAACGTGGCTTTTACCACATTATGCGGATTGGCCGATCCCAGCGATTTGGCCAGCACGTCGGTAATGCCTGCGCTTTCGAGCACGGCACGCATGCTGCCTCCGGCAATTACACCGGTACCATGTGCGGCCGGCTTGATCAGGATCTTGGCAGCGCCTTCTTTTGCCCACTGGTCGTGAGGAATAGTGCCATGCATTACAGGAACCTTGATGAGGTTTTTCTTGGCATCCTCGATCCCTTTCGTAATGGCTTCCTGCACTTCCTTGGCCTTGCCCAGGCCATGACCCACCACGCCGTTTTCATTACCCACTACTACCAGGGCGGAGAAGCTGAATGCGCGGCCGCCCTTGGTGGTCTTTACCACGCGGTTGATGGCTACTACTTTTTCTTTCAGTTCCAGGTCGCCGGCTTTAATTCTGTTTACGTTTGGTTTTGACATGCTATTTACGATTTACGAGATCTGAGATTTGAAGTTTTTCATCCCACTTCCGACCTCAGACTTCCGACTTCAATATTAAAATTTCAACCCTCCTTCGCGGGCGCCGTCGGCAACGGCTTTTACGCGACCGTGATAGAGATTGCCTCCACGGTCGAATATGCAGGTCTGGATGCCCAGTTCGGTTGCCTTGCGGGCGATAGCATTCCCGACAAGCTTGCTCTTTTCGGATTTGGTGCCTTTCTGCGCTTTGATATCCTTATCGCGCGAAGAAGCGGCTGCCAGCGTTTTGCCCTGCTCATCATCGATCAACTGCACATAGATATCGCTGTTGCTTCTGAATACAGATAATCTGGGCTTCTGCGCAGAGCCGGATACTTTTTTCCGGATGCGGTACCTGATCTTCTGTTTCTTGATTGACTTTTCCATTGCTTTTCTGTTAATGTGAAAATGTGATAAATGTGGAAATATGGAAATTGTTTGACATCAAGGAAATGCATTTATTTTCACATTTATCACATTTCCACATTTCCACATTTCTAAATTATTTTCCTGCTGCCTTACCTGCTTTCTTGCGAACCACTTCGCCAATATAACGAACACCCTTGCCCTTGTATGGTTCCGGCTTGCGGAGGCTGCGGATCTTGGCGGCCACCTGCCCGATCAGTTGTTTATCTACTCCTTCCAGGATGATCTTTGGATTTTCCCCTTTTTCCTGTGCAGTGGCCACTTTCAGCTCCTTGGGAATTTCGAAAATGATATTGTGCGAATACCCCAGGGCCAGATCAAGCAGGTTGCCCTGATTGGAAGCCTTGAAGCCCACGCCGATCAGTTCGAGCTGTCTTTTATATCCTTCCGATACTCCCCTGATCATATTGGCAACCAGCGCACGGGAAAGCCCATGCAGCGCGCGGTGGCGGATCTGATCAGTAGGACGGACAAATTCAACATGCCCGTCTTTCACTTCCACTTTGATATCGCGGTCGATCAACTGCTTCAGTTCTCCTTTCGGGCCTTTTACCGAAATGGTATTGTCGGCACTAACGGTTACGGTCACCCCATTTGGAACAGCGATCGGTTTTTTTCCTATACGTGACATAATAATGTAAGATTTAAAATGTAATATTTGATATTTCTCCCGACCGGTCAGCCCGTATAGAAGGCTTAATGTATCTGGAGGTTTAAAATTTCTTCAATCCGCAGATCAGCCATTCGCACATCTGCATATTAATACACGTAGCATAATACTTCCCCGCCCACATTCTGCGCCTTTGCTTCCTTATCGGTCATCACGCCTTTGGAAGTGGAGATAATGGCAACGCCCAGTCCGTTCTTCACTCTTCTGAACTCGGCAGGACTTGCATACTGGCGAAGTCCCGGACGGCTTATCCTTTCCAGGTTTTTAATGGCCGGCTCCTTGGTCTGAGGATCATATTTCAGGGCGATTTTGATAACGCCCTGCTTGTTATCATCCTCGAACTTGTATTTCAGGATATAGCCTTTATCGTAGAGGATTTCTGTCATGCGCTTCTTCAGGTTGGAAGCGGGAATCTCCACAATGCGGTGGTTGGCCATCTGCGCATTCCGGATTCTTGTCAGAAAATCTGCTATCGGATCAGTAACCATAATGTATTTTAATTAACTCGGTTTAAAAATTTATTGATGCGGATGTGGGATACGGGATTCGAGATACGGGATGCGGGATGTGAAAACCCGTATCACGAATCCCGCATCCCGCATCCACCTACCAGCTCGCCTTCCTCACTCCCGGTATCTTCCCCTGCAAAGCCATATCGCGGAATACGTTCCTGGAGATTCCGAAATAACGGATATATCCCCTGGGACGGCCGGTGAGCTGGCAACGGTTCTTCAAACGCACCGGAGATGCGTTCCTGGGGAGCAGGTCGAGCGCCCTGTAATCGCCCGCAGCCTTCAATGCAGCGCGTTTTTCCGCATATTTGGCGGCAAGCTTTTCTCTTTTTCTTTGTCTGGCTTTTACTGATTCTTTGGCCATGTTATTATTTTACGATTTACGTTTTAATCTTTTTTACCGGCAGCCCTGAACGGCATGCCCAGCTCTTTCAACAGCTCATACGCTTCTTCATTGGTTTGGGCTGTTGTTACGAAAGTGATGTCGAGACCGGTTATCTTGTTTACCTTGTCGATATCAATTTCAGGGAAGATGATCTGTTCGGTTATACCTAAAGTATAGTTGCCGCGGCCGTCGAAGGATTTGTCGTTCACTCCCCTGAAATCGCGCACGCGGGGAAGCGCTGCAGATACCAGGCGGTCGAAGAACTCATACATTTTTTCACCGCGCAGGGTAACACGGGCGCCGATGGGCAACCCTTTGCGCAGCTTGAAATTGGAGATGTCCTTTTTCGACACGGTAGAAACGGCTTTCTGTCCGCTGATCAGCGTGAGCTCATCGACAGATGTCTCCACCAGCTTCTTATCGGTCACTGCTCCGTTCACCCCGCGGTTGAGGCAAATCTTTTCCAGCTTCGGCGCCTGCATGATGCTCTTGTAGCCGAACTTCTTCATTAAAGCAGGTACAACTTCTTTCTTGTACTTGTCTGCTATTCTCGGAGTATATTTTGCGGTACTCATTATTTAATGACCTCCCCTGATTTTTTTGAAATGCGAACCAGTTTACCGTTCTCGCGGGTGCGCTTAGCCTTGGCAGCGGCGCCTTCCCTGGCATCCCAAAGCATGACATTGGAGATGTGGATGGGCGCTTCCTTTTTGATGATGCCGCCGCGGGTGTTCTGTGCCGAAGGCTTGGTATGCTTGGTAACGATATTCACGCCTTCCACCAATACCCTTGCCTCGTCGGGAAACACTTCCAGCACTTTACGGACTTTCTTAACATCCTTGTCATCGCCGGCAATCACGACCACGCTGTCGCCTTTTTTAATATTGAATTTCGGTTTAAAACGGTTGCTCATTTCTTTACGCTTAACGCGAAACGCTTAATGCGTAACGCAATTTGAAAATTATTTTATGTTGAGAAGGCGTTCCGCATTGAGCGTTCAGCCTTCAGCGTTATTTAAAGTTCTTCCGGCGCCAGGGAAATGATCTTCATATATCC
>CAYYZJ010000223.1:0-2362 GCA_964475615.1 uncultured Flavitalea sp.
ATGATATTGCTTTTGCAATTTTTTTCCATCTGAATCCATTAATTCTGCGGCTGTTCCTAACACACCTACTTCCGGATGCTCTTTCATAAATCTAAACTGTTTCTCCAACCTGTATGGTGAATAGACGTCGTCAGCATCTGCCCGTGCAATAATTTCATGGCTGCATAAATCAAGTCCTTTATTCAGGGTCAGAGCAACGCCCATATTGCGTTCATTCTTGATGAATTTAATCCTTGTATCCATATCGGCATACTGCTGGATGATTGTAGCGGAATAATCTCTGCTACAATCATCGATAATAATGAATTCAAAATCGGTAAACGTCTGATCTAATATGCTCCGAATAGCATCACCGACAAACTTTTCAGCATTATATACTGGCATTAGCACACTGATGCTCATGCTTCTTCAAAATTGGTTAGCTTCTTTTCCGAACGACTAATCACTTCGCCATAAATTGTTTCTATTTTTTCGCCGATGATGGTTTCATTATAGTTTTCCAGTACATTTCTTCTTGCCTGTTCACCCATCCGGAAACGCAGCTCAGGGTTAGTAATATATTTTTCCAATGCCGCTATGATTTCTTCAGCAGAATACGGATCGACCAATATACCAGCCTGTGGAAATTCGAGCATATCTTTCATGCCTCCGTTTTTACTGCCTACGATCGCCCTGCCTGCGCTCATGGCTTCCAGGCATACATTTGGAAAATTTTCCCAGATACTGGGAAACACACAGATCGCGGTATCCGATAGGATACGGGGGAGTTCCGACTGGCTAACCCGGCCAGTGAACCGTATATTCGATTGGTATTTGATAAGCGTTTTTGCCAGGAAAGCCTTCATGCTTAAACCAGGTTCCGGCGAAGGGAGATCGCTTCCTACAAAATGAAATGTATAATCGGGCAACTTTTCTATTATGGCCGGAATCACTTTAGTAAAAATGCAAACTCCTTTTCTTACTTCCAAGCGGCCCAGATAGGTGATTGTTTTTGACTTGTTTCTGACTGGAATATCAAGCAGACCGGGTAAGGGCATAAAAGGATAAGGGAGATGTATAATATTTTTTTCCGGAATCTCCCATTTTTCAGCCACTATGTTTCTCAAAGAAAGAGAAGGAGAGCTTATTAAGTCCGCCTTTTTTGCTATTCGGTATTCGGGATCACTGTTTTTATCATAGATCCAGAAACGTGAAGGTTTTTGAAGCCTTCGGTAAGCACCTAAAAGAATACGCATCTTCACCCAGGCAGTGGCCGATGGCTCATTGCCGTTGAGCTTGTCAACCAGGAATTTGGGAGTATGCAATTTTACAGCTAATGGGAGGTTGGGATATTTTTCCTTTATACCAAGGCCATCTGCATTATATTCAGGGCTTTCAATAATATCGAAAGGTGCTTGCTCATGCCTGGTCGCAAATATGGTAACAATATTTTCTCTGAAATACTCTAACCCTTTATCGAGTATATAGTGTACCGGTATATCATTCACAATAAAACTACCTTCCCGCGATGGACTGGCTGTAAACACTTCCACATCATGTCCTCTCTTATGCAAGAGAGCAACAACCTGGCCTGTATAGGTGCCAATGCCTCCGTAAGCAGTATCAGGCGGATATTCCAGACTGATGAAGGCAATTCTCATGCAGAAAGAATATTATATTTTAATAGTCTTACAAAGAGGAAAAAATCGGGAAAGATTGTCCAGAACGACAGATTAAATTTATACTGCCTTCTTACTGCATTGGAATATCCACGGATAATCCAGTCATACCGGGCATCACGCCAGTTCGGCTGTATATTAACAATAGCCGCAATATGGCTAATGCAGGTATGATATTCCAAAGCTCTTTCCCTTTCTTGTTCAAAATTTTTTGTCATTCGCGTCGTTTGCTCGTGAAAACGCTGATAATTCAGTGCCAGGGGGGAGTATATCACTTTACCCGTATTGAAGATGAGCCCCCAGAAAAGCCAGTCGCCTGTATATTTCAGATGGGCGTCAACCACTTTTTTAAATATTGATTCATCGGCTCTTCTGAAAACAGCAGAACTTACATTAACGACAATATTTCTGAAAATAAGATAATTACTGATCTCTGCCCTGCCTTCATTGCAGTAAGGGGAATGCCACCTGCGCCCGTCGAGTTCATCGGGCCACAAACACAATCCCGTCTGCTGATCGCGACTATCGATATACATAGTTCTGCAGTAGGCCATCACATTGGTAGGGTCGCGCTGCAGCAAGGCCATCATAGTTGCTAAAAATTCGGGGGCAGCAACATCGTCGCTTTCTGCAATCCAGATAAAATTACCGGAAGCCAGTTCAAGTCCTTTTATCCATTGCTTGAACAGATTACCGCTGTTTTG
>CAYYZJ010000224.1:0-2913 GCA_964475615.1 uncultured Flavitalea sp.
ACGCCGTTCTTGATCAATGTGCCGGCATGGGCCAGTGCAGCCCCCATGAACCCGCCCAGCAAAGTATGCGAGGAACTGGATGGAATGCCGAACCACCAGGTGAGCAGGTTCCAGGCAATGGCCCCGATCAGTCCGGAAAAGATCACTTCCAGGGTAATGAATTCTTTGTTTACGGAGCTGGCAATGGTATTGCCTATTTTAAATTCCCCGATAACATATTTGGATATGAAGAAAGCGGCGAAATTGAAAAGGGCTGCCCAGAGCACGGCCTGAAAAGGCGTGAGCACTTTTGTTGAAACAATAGTGGCAATGGAATTGGCTGCATCATGAAACCCGTTGATATAATCGAAAACCAGCGCGAGTACGATGATGATGATGAGAAAAGTCATATAAGAAATTTGAAAATTCGGTAATTTGAAAATTTGAAAATGAAAAGCATAAAAGAATTTTCAAATTTTCAAATTTTCAAATTTTCAAATTGATCAGGCGTATTTAATTATGATGGATTCGATTACATTGGCTGCATCCTCGCATTTATCGGTAACTACTTCCATTACCTGATAAATTTCCCTTTTCTTGATCACTTCCTTGGCATCGGGCTCTGTTTCAAAGAGCCGGTCGATGCTCATATCGAAAATATCATCGGCCTGGTTTTCGATGCTGTTGATCTTTACGAGGGCATCGGTGATCTTGCGCATATCGCGCATATTGCGCAATTCCCCCACTGCCAGGCGGATCTGCTCTGTTCCCTGGTCGATCAGGTCGGCCATTTTCTGAATGCCGGTGTCATTGGGATTGACCTTGTAAAAATTGATTTTTTTAGCAGTAGCATATATATAATCGCAGATATCGTCGAGCGCGCTGGCCAGGTAATGGATGTCTTCCCGGTCAAAGGGGGTAATGAAATTCCTGCCCAGCTCGGTAAAGACCTTATGGGTAAGGTCGTCATTCACATGCTCCTGGTCTTCCACCTGGGAAACCAGCGCCGATCTTTTATCCACATCAGGCTCAGCCACCACTTCCTTCATCAGCTTGCCCATTTTGGATACCCCATCGGCCACTTCCTCGAACAAGGAATAGAATATCCGGTCTTTCGGCATGAAGATCTTCATGATGGAGTTGAGCGCCATACTTGAAATTTGGGCAAAAATAAAATTATTGTTCTCGCTTTGTAAAAAAAGGTTTTTGGTAATGATTTCTTAACATTGGCTTCATATACTGTAAAGTGTTTACAATTTATTCATTATTTCTTAATCCTATTTAGGCAGCAGGACCTTTGCTTAATTCGTATTATTGATGCCGTAATTGACCCAGTTACCCTTGACTACTCCAGTTAATAATTCCTTAACATTGGCATAACCTGTCGGTAATAATAGGGCTATTCCTTTGCATAAATTTTAACGTTTATGCGAAGATTAACTGTATTGCTTTCTCTATGCCTGGCTGCGATGCTGGCCGTAAACCTGGCTGTCGGCCAGGAAACAACGGCAACCCTGAGTGGACTTGTTACCGATCCCAAACAACAACCTGTTCCCGGCGCTTCTGTTATTGTAAAGCATGAACCTACCGGCTATACTACAGGTGGGCAAACCAACGCCAGGGGAATTTTTGTAATCCCCAACCTGCGCGTAGGCGGCCCTTATACCATTAAGATATCTTATACCGGATTTAAAGAAGATACGCTCGATAATATCAATCTGGCATTGGGAAACAATCCCGATCTGAATGTGGCTTTGGAACCTGAAAATAAAACGCTGCAGGAAGTAGTGATACTTGGCAACAGAAGGGCCGGAGCCGTATCGGGCGTTACCGTTGGAAGAGCGCAAATCAATTCCCTGCCTACCCTGGGAAGAAGCCTTTCCGATTTTACCCGCCTCACCCCTCAATCCAATAACAACTCATTTGCCGGCACCAATTTCCGGTATAATAATATTACCCTCGATGGCGCCATGAACAATGATGCCATCGGCTTCAGCAATTCTTTTGGCGGCGTGAGCGGCGGCGGCCAGTCAGGCACTGCAGGTTCCGGCACCCGCACCAATCCCTACAGCCTGGATGTGATCCAGGAAGTGCAGGTTCAACTCGCTCCTTATGATGTAAAGCTGGGCAATTTTACCGGTGGAACCGTTAATGCAGTGACCAAGAGCGGGAGCAATAATTTCCATGGATCTGTATACGGCTATGGCAGGAATAAGATCCTGACAGGCAAAAGCCCGGATGACGCTAAGAAATCCATCGGCTCCGACTTTTATGATTACCAATATGGCGCCACGCTGAGCGGCCCTATTGTCAAGAACAAATTATTCTTTATTGCCAATGTGGAGCTTACCCGCCGCCAGGAACCGACCTTTTACAATGTGGGCGATATCGGCGCTGCAATGACGCAAGCGCAGGCTGACCAGATCACCGCCGCATTCAAGGCCGCCGGGTTCGACCCGGGCTCTTATGCCCCCGGCAAGATATTTACGAAAAGCGACAAATACTTCGGACGGGTGGACTATAACATCAGCCCTAAGAATACGCTTACGCTGAGAGGCATCTATACCAAGGGCTGGGGCAACAACCTGGAACGTACGCCTGCCGTATACCAGTTCAGCTCCACGGACTTTACCCAGTACAGCAAGAACATCAACATTGCTGCCGAATTGAAGAGCAAGCTGAGCAATACGGTGAACAACCAACTGATCCTGGGTTATATCAATGTACACGATTATCGCACTTTTCCGGGTGCATTTAATAATGTAACGCCTTATGTGGACATCACCAACGGCTCCGCCAATATATGGCTGGGCACCTGGCGCGAAGCCGCTATTTACGACCAGCGGCAAAAGACCTTCGAGTTCACGGATAACCTGACCTGGAACAAAGGCATTCATAAATTCACCTTCGGTACGCACAATGAGTTCTATAGCT
>CAYYZJ010000225.1:0-3600 GCA_964475615.1 uncultured Flavitalea sp.
TACCTTCCGGATTTTATCTTTTGGCGTGGGCAGGGTTTTTTATGGAGGCTATCTGCTGGTAAGCATTTTGCCGGCCAGCTCCAGCTATTATTCCCTCAATTCATCAATCACGGTAGTCAATGCCCCCAACATTCCTTCCAATGAAGTGCTGAAGGCCAAAGCATATTATACGCTTATCCTCAGGCCGCCGCATATTGACGGGCATATAACCGTACCATTGGCGGGCCAGACCAATATTCCTGTGCAGGGGGCCATTGTGCGGGTGATGTATAAAAATTCGGATGTTATTCCGGGCAGCAATAATCCCACTTACTATTCCGCTCCATCCGGCCTGCCAAATGCGCTTCCGATAGGCGTTGCCAAGGCTGCCAGCGTCAGCATGGTTCATAACGCCGGCGGGCAGTCGCCCTTATTACTGGCATCGGGCATGTCGGTTACGCCTCCTGCAGAGGCGCAGGATGAAGGCAAAAGCAAGATGGCTTTGGCGCCGTTGGTAAGCCAGGACATCCAGAATCCAATGAAATATTATGTGGTTCCGGAAGGGTATACTGCCGTTACCGTTACTACCGATGACAAGGGTTATTATTATGCCGGAAACCTGCCTGCCTTAAAAAATCCGCAAGACCCGAACCAGTTCTATTCGGTTGAAGTGATCAGCGTGCCTGCAGAGTTCAGGATGTTCGATATACAGTCGACGGATGCAAAAAAAGCCAATCCCGACAGTGTTTCATTCGGCATGGGCAGTTCCGCCACCGTTAATTTTACCATCAACGCCGATGTGGCGGATGTCGTGGGCCGTGTGGTGGACGATCAGGGTAAGCCGCTCAGCCATGCGCGGATCAATTTTCAGGGCAATACATTGACCTCTTCCGGTATTGACGGCATCTTCCAGTTCAAGCTGTACGCAGGCACGCATGTGCTGACACTGGAAAAAGAAGGATATGTAGATAAGCAGGTGACGATAAAAATTCCGAAGCTATCCGACAACGGCAGCGCCGCATATACTTCCCAGTGGTTAAGCCTTTCGGTTGAGCAGAAGCACCGGGCAACGCTTGACCGCATATCCCAGACCCCGACGGTGCAGGCTTCTGTTGCCAGGGGCTTTGCGTTTTCGCCGGAGATGTTTGGTTTTCCTTCGGCGGCAAACCCAACCGAAGGAGGCACCGAGATCAGTCCATACAATATCAACCTTGCCAGCGCATTCAATCTGAAGTCCACCAGCTTTCTCGAACCCCTTTACGATCATCCGCGGGAATTTGCGCTGGATCTGAAGGATATCGGTTACCTGAACAAGATAGTGGGCAAGATCAGATTTCGCATAGTGGACGACGTTAGCAGGGCGCTTGTTCCCGGGGTTACCCTCAGCATTTTCGATACCACCCATACTACCCCGGATGGAGAATGGTATTATGAAGGTTTCGGGGGAGCCACTACGCTCACCATCATGCCTCCTGCAGGCTCCGCATATATTGCCGAGCAAAGAGCATTTATTCTGCCCGAAACCGGCGTGGAGCAGATAGATACCATCTACCTGAAAAAAGGAGTTCCCATAAGCGGAACCGTTACTTCCGGCGGAAAACCGCTTGCTTCGACCCGGATATCGCTGGATGACCAGGATTTCACCAGCATTTTTACGGATATGGATGGCCGTTATACCCTCTATGCTACGGCGGGCAATCATACGGTAAATGCACGCAAGCAGAATTATGTAGGGCAGGATAAAAGCGCAAATGCGGGGAGCAATAATCCGGTTGACTTTGACCTGAGAGGAGGCGGCGCCAGGAATTATGGAACCCTGCTGGGATTTGCCATCGAACTTTCGTCCGCAGAGCCGGCAGGCGCCAACCAGGAAAAATGGAGCGGCCATTTCATCAGCCTGAATCCGGTTGATCCCAATGCATTCGGCATTGCCGCCAATACCCGCATCCCGTTCCAGGACATTACCGTAAGCTTTGATGATGGCGTAAATGCTGATCCCGCAGGCAATATGGTGAAAACAGACCTCACCCAACTGCCATTCAAGCTATTCGATTACCTTCCTGTTAAGCTGACCGACGACGAACATGGCGTCATCACTTTTGCAAAAGGATCGACCTTTGGCGAAGGCACGGTGGGCGGTATCGTCAAAATCAATATCGATGCCATTCAGGGTTATCATGGTGCAAGCTTCAATGCCGCTACGCCATTGGCGCTGGCCCTGCCCGGCGCAACGGCGGTTCAGAAAATGACCATATTCAGCAGTGGAAGCAAGCCTGCTGCATCTTCCCGATATACATTCATTCCGCAGGGCGGAGCAAATGCCACCGGCCAGATCTACGGCTTTGCCATGACGCTCAATGCAGGGGCCGTTATCGACAACAATGGAATAGAGCTTACCGGCACAATAACAACGCCTCCGTTAAGCAATATCAAGCCGATAAGCGTGAATATGACCCGCCTTTATCTCGACCGTACGGTATCGGTCAGCGGTCTTTTGATCCAGACCAGTAATTTTCCTGCGCTGGAGATAGCCGGATGGAAAGCAGCCATCAGCACGCTTGTATTCAATGAAGACGGGTTCACGCTCGGCGGCGATATGTCTGTAGCGGTGCCGCGTTCAGGCCAGTCGAAGATCAGTTTCACCGATCTGTATTTTGCCAAAGACGGACTGTTCGGCGGAAAGTTTGTTATTCCCGATGCCGGCATCTATATTTTTTCCGTGGCCAGTCTCAATTCAGGCGGTGTGCCGCTGAGCTTCGGAAGGGTGGGCAACAGTTCGGCATACCGCATCGGAGGCAAGGCCGAACTTCAGGTCAACGTAAGCATATTCAAAAAAGCCTTTAACGTGCCTACATTCGAAGTGTGGACCACCGGCGATTTCAGTGTGCAGGTACCGGTGAACTATCATACCAGTTTAGGCCCGTTCGGATTTTCGGTAAACGGTTTATTTTTCAATACCCAGGACAACACGCCTTATATCGGCGTGCAGGGTGGAATCCAGTCGGACTTCGATGTGGTCAAGTTCGATGCCGCCAATATCAGGGTGCAGCCTTCCGGCGGCGGCGCCAGCTTTACTGTAGAGAAGCTCGGCGTGCACCTGGATGTGCCAGTGCTGGAAACCGATGCAACGGTAACCTTTCAGCAGGACGGCTTTGCAGGAAGCGGTTCGTTAAGCATTCCCGGCACGCCGATCGGCGGCTCTGTAGATTTTAAATATTTCAAGCACGATGGCGGCGTAATTGAAATGGGCGCTCATTTCTTCGTCAATACTCCTCCCATTCCCATCGGCGTGCTGGTTACGCTCGACGGTGTAGGCGGCGGATTCGACTATGTTTCCGGAGGGCCCAATGGCGGTTTTACTGTTGATCTGAAATGCAATCTTTCATTCCTGGGCACCGGCTTCATAGTAGGAATAAGGCCGCTGGATATCAGCGTATCCTCGCGGGGCGTGCTGGTGGGCACCGGCGATTTTGTGATCGCGGAAACCCTGAAGCTGGCCGAAGCCAAAGTAACCTTCAATGGGCCCAAGCGCATATTCTCGCTGGCTATAGATGCCGAATTGCCCGCACTGGGAGGGCTGGTGGAACAAAGCATCAGCGGCCTGCTCGTCATCAGCGCCAA
>CAYYZJ010000226.1:0-11261 GCA_964475615.1 uncultured Flavitalea sp.
CTAAAATTCCGCCGGTCGCAATAACCCTGTTTAAAGTCGCTTTCACACAGGCAGAGAGTGCAGAAATTGATGGATGTTTGTGTCGTAAACAATCAATCTAAAAATTAAACAATAAGAAAATGGAAACACAGCAAAAAACGGTCATCACCGTAAAGAGCAACATCAATGCACCGGTGGAAAAAGTATGGGAATACTGGACAAAGCCCGAGCACATCATTCAATGGTGCTATGCTTCCGACGACTGGCATACTCCGCGTGCGGAAAATGATCTTCGTGAAGGCGGCAAGTTCAGTTCCCGGATGGAAGCCAAGGACGGCAGCATGGGATTCGATTTCGCCGGGGTCTACGACCGCGTTAAACCCAATCAGTACATTGAATACACGATGGATGACGGCCGGAAAGTAACCATAGATTTTACTGCAACCGGAAATACCACCACCGTGGTGGAAAGCTTTGAAGCGGAAAATATCAATTCACTCGAATTGCAAAAAACGGGCTGGCAGGCCATCCTCGATAATTTCAAAAAATATTCCGAAAGCAAGGCTTAGCATGGAGCAACGGGTGAAGGTTCAATGCCTTCACCTGTATTTTACCGGTACAACTGCGGACACCCGGCGTATCAAAACCGTACAGCTTCTGGCCGGGGTAAATTAAATAAGCAGTTGATTTGTAGTGCCGTATCAAACTGGCATTTTCTTGGAGGCGTTAAGCATTATTTTTAACCCATGCTTAGTATCTATTTCAAGATCGCCTGGCGCAATCTGCTCAAAGACCGCCGCTCAACTATCCTCAATCTGCTCGGACTTTCCATCGGCCTCGCCTGCACCTTGCTGATCGTGCTCTGGGTAAATGATGAACTGGGGTTTGACCGGTTCCACCGGAACGGAGACCGGCTTTATGAACTGATGGAGCAAAGAAGATATACCGGAGAGGTCAGTATTACCGGCGAATCCTCCGGTCTGCTGGCACAGGCCGTTGCACGCGAGATACCCGAAGTGGAATATGCGGCTGCTGTTGCGCCCAGCGGCTGGTTCCCGAAAGCCACTTTATCTGTCGGTGAAAAAAATCTGCGGGCTTCCTGCCAGTATGCAGGCAAGGATTATTTCAACATTTTTTCCTTCAACCTGATCGAAGGCAATAAGGACCGGGTGTTGGCTGATAAAAATTCGATCGTGATATCCGAAGACCTGGCCCGGAACCTCTTCGGCACCACCAATGTTGTCGGCAAGATCGTCAGCTTCCAGCACGAAAAGGATTTTTATGTATCGGGTGTTTTTGAACGCCTGCCCGTTCATTCTTCCGAGCAGTTCGATTGCGTGCTCTCTTTCGAGTATTTGAAAGATACCCAGCCATGGGTGGGGGAATGGGGCAACAAGGGTCCGCATAATTATATCGTCCTGAAAAAAGGGGCGGATACCGGGGCTTTCAATAAAAAAGTGGCTGATATCATTACCCGCAATACGGGTGATACGCTTTGCCGGGTCTTTGCATCCAAATACGCCGATCTTTATCTGTATGGCGATTTCGGCAATGGCACCAAACGCGGAGGCAGGATCGAATACGTGAGATTGTTTTCACTCATCGCCCTATTCATCCTGCTGACCGCCTGCATCAATTTCATGAACCTTTCCACGGCCAGGGCCTCGATGCGGCTGAAGGAGGTCGGTATAAAGAAAGTGGCGGGCGCCAGCAGGAAGCAGCTTGTTTACCAGTTCCTGCTGGAATCGGTATTGCTGAGCCTTTTCGCATTCATCATAGCCATCCTGCTGGTGTTGCTCCTGCTTCCCCGCTTTAACCAGATAACGGATAAACAGATCGTATTCCATGTTGATACCGGCCTCATATTGACCGCTACCGGTATCGCCCTGGCAACAGGCATCCTGTCGGGAAGCTATCCTGCTTTTTATCTTTCCGGCTTCAACCCCATCAGCGTACTGAAAGGGAAACTGAATACCTCGATGGGCGAGGTGTTTGCAAGAAAGGGACTGGTGGTATTCCAGTTCACGCTTTCCATCGTGTTCATCATAGCGGTGCTGGTGGTATACAAACAGATGCGGTACATCGAATCGAAAAACCTGGGTTATAATATAGACCATGTCATCATGTTCAATGTAGAAGGAAGACTGGCGGGCACCCAGCAAACCTTTATCAACGAAATCAAACATGTTCCCGGTGTGATCAATGCATCGGGCACGAGCCATAATCTGGTCGGTCACAATTTCGCCACTGCAGGGCTGGAATGGCCGGGCAAGGATCCCAACCAGATAGCTTTCTTTGAAGGCATATCCGCAGGAAACGATTTCCTGGAAACGATGGGCATCAAACTGGTTGCCGGAAAAGGGTTTTCCGGAAATCCCGGCGATTCATCCAGGATCATCCTGAATGAAGCGGCGATCCGCATGATGGGAATAAAAGATCCTGTAGGAAAGACCATAAAATTGTATGATAAGGACAAGCAGATCGCGGGAGTGATCCACGATTTCCATTTCGAATCGCTGCACGAGCCGGTAAAACCCATATATATCGTGTTGGATGCAAATGCCCAGTATAAAATAATAGCCAGGATAAGATCCGGGAACCAGGACAAGACCCTTGCGCGGATCCGCGATCTCTACCAATCCTATAATGCCGGTTTCACTTTTGAATACCATTTCCTGGATGATGCATACCAGCGGCAATATGCTTCTGAAAAACGGGTGGAAGTATTATCTGATTATTTTGCCGGACTGGCCATCGTGATCTCCTGTCTTGGTCTTTTCGGGCTCGCCGCATTTACGGCACAGCGAAGACAGAAAGAGATCGGCATCCGCAAGGTGATCGGGGCTTCGGTGCAGCAGATCGCATTCATGCTTTCCAAAGATTTCCTGAAACTGATCCTGATCGCGATCCTGCTGGGATTTCCGCTGGCCTGGTGGATGATGAACCGCTGGCTGCAATCCTTTGCCTACCGGGTCCATATCGATGCAGGCATATTTGTGCTGGCAGGCGCATCGGTAATATTCATTACACTGCTGACCATAAGCTTTCAATCGGTAAAAGCCGCGCTGGCCAATCCCGTAAAATCACTGAAAACCGAATAATATCCCTGCCGGGATAACGTTATTTTTCGGGGTCGATGTTAAGTATAAATACTTAGCCCACTACTAAGTTCGGCCCTATTATTGCAAGTATTGAATTCAAATTATATATTGCGGAACCAATTATCAGATCAAAAAACTTATTTTTATTTCATTCCTGCCCATTGCGGGCATAGCCTGGCTTGGCACCAGGCATAATCCTTCGACCACCCTGGTCGAAGTCCGCTCGGGAACCTGGCCCATCAGCCTGGAAAAATCGGATACCGCTTATTTTCTTCAGTTCCGCGACCAGCAGGTCACCAATGGAGAAATGCTCGACACACTTCCTTTCCGCAATTTAACCGAGCTGAAATATTTCGGGCAGGCATTGACGGTACTCAAAACCGGTCATAACGGCGATATCGCGCAGTTTGAACATTATTCCATCAAAAGAGCTGAATCGAAGTTGCAAGGAACCTGGTATATATTAAGGATCAAATGGGGACTGACCAATTTCCAGCAACCCGAAGCAGATATCATGATCAAGGCTATTCAAGGACTGTGAGTATACGAAGCAGGCATATAATACGTTGCTGATTTATTCGTTATAATACATTAACATCTTTTAAAAAACAGTATTGATATGAAAAAACTATTGCTGATCATTCTATGCTTACCCTTTGCCTTTGCTTCAAAAGCGCAGTTTAAAATTGTCAATACCGCTACGATCAACATCCTTGAGCTCAGGCCCGGAACATGGCCGATCAACCTGCAGCGGGTTACCAAAGAATCAGACACCACTTATGTGCTTTTATTCCGCGACCAGGAATATACCAATGAAATCGTGATGAGGTCGCTCACTTTCCCCAACCTGGAACAGTTGAAATATTTTCAGAAAGGCTTGTCTGCCCTGAAAGCCGGCTCCAATGGCGATGTGGCTGAATTCAAGGATTATACCATTAAAAGAGTGGACAAGAAAAAAGAAGATACCTGGTATATCCTTAACCTGGGCGACGGCTCATTGTCCAATTTCCAGCAGCCGGATGCCGATAAGATGATCGCTGCAATCATCAGTCTCTAAGATCAATCACCATTAAATAAATCAGGATAACAGGGCGATGAAATCATTGCCTTATTATCCTGAATATTTTTTCCTGGTCTTTGGCTGCCTCGGTCACTTTTACGAACAGCGGCACAGTGCGATCGCTGTATGGAAGATTCAGATAGAATTTATGAACGCCAGGCTCAACCGGGAAATCGCGGCGGTACCAGATCCGGCCGTTCATATCGAACAGGGTTATGCGATAATCTTCCCTGGTATCGTTAGAAAGGTTCACCCAAAGATGATCGGTCACCGGATTGGGATAAATAAAATCCCGCTGGCCTGAATCAGGAACATTTTTAGCTGTAGTGCTTCCCGCGCTCCTGTCTACCTGCATACCAGGCCCTGTAACCGCATCCTGTGCGCTGATCGTGCCGGCCGAAAGGCAGAGCACAATATAAAGAACAAGCTGCTTTTTCATATTCTCACATTTATCCAACTCAATATTGCAGCTTAAAAAACTGTGCCAGCGGATCAGAAAGCAAGTAAGGAAAACCCGGGATACGACCAGGAAATATCGGACGACAGATCCGGGGTTTCATTGAAATCCGGTATCCTTACGCTATCCTGGTATTGCTTGTAACCGGCGCCCCGGGCTGCAGCAAGATAATATCCGCTGCCGGCTTCTACTTTTACCTGTCCGGCAGACCGGATTTTAACAGTTGCTTCACCATCCAGCTTGATCCTGAGCTGGGGAATGGTAAGATATCCTACCGAAGACAGTTTGGCATCACCATACACTTCTATCGATTGCAGCATACCGGCAGGAACATAAATTTTTGTTGTGGCCGGATTATTCACCTGCTGCGCATGAATGGTGAGGCTTCCTTTCTTCAATGTGAATCCAATGTTGTTGATGTCATCCCAGGTTCCTTCCAGGCCTATACGATCGGATATCACCGGAGAAAGAATGATCTGAACATCGCCCCATACTTTCAATTTAAGCCAGGGTTCATTGACCACGACAGTCCTGCTCGTAATTTTATCGCCTGGCTCATTGGCGAATACAGGAACAAACAACATGATCAAAAGCGCAAACAAAACACTGGTAAGCAGAGGAACCGAACTGAAACGAAATTTCTGTAACATCTTTAAAAGGTTTAATGATTAAATGGTTTTTTGAGACCGCAAAAGTAAAGGGCTGCAGGAACTACAGTAGTGCTATTGTCTCAATGGAGTTGTTGAGCTACCGATCGGAGGGCCGCGATCGATAAGCGGAATCAGCTAAAATCCGGGAGAAGCATTTTTTTTGTTGCCGGATCGCCCGGCACTGTCTGTTGCCATTTTAAAATATCAGGGTCATAATAGAATGAGGCAGGCTCGTTGCAGCGGCGGCCTTTCCCTGCAGCCATAAGTTGAACGGCATTTGCTGCCGATGTAATCAAAACTTTGCGACAAAACAAAAGCAGGTCAGGCGGCCTTTTTAATGGATCTTCGCCAAAGCTGGCATAATTTTTTTGCCCGATCAATATGCCTTCTTCAGTAGTTGCCCATATATCGTACGATACAGCGAAATCCACGCTGCGCATCGTATTCGTTTCGGGACTTGTTTACGAATACCTGGATGTTCCCGAAAAGATTTATCGCGACATGAAAGCGGCGAGCTCAAAAGGAGAATACTTTAATCAGCATGTCAAAGGCCATTATGCTTTTAAACGACTGAATTGATCCTCATCATTATTTTAGTTTTAAATTATCGGCCTTTGAAAGGAATCTGATGCGAATGCATTACATTCAGTTTTTAAAAACCAAAAACCATCTTATGAGCACACTTCTTGAAGGACATTCGTCCGCTGAAAAAAAGGCTTATATCACCGCTATCGCCTCTATTGCCACAGCAGATAATGCTGCCAGCGATAATGAAATCAACTACCTGATGAGCCTTGCCGATCATGCCGGGTTAAGCGAGCAGGACAAGCAGGATGTTGCCGTTGCTGCAAAGGATACCGGCGATAGTGCGCTTCGTCAATCGCTGGATACGCTTAAATCGAGCCAGCTTCGTTTTTCGCTGATCGCCGATCTGATTGCTTTTGCTGAATCGGATAATAATCTGGCCCCTGAAGAAAAGCAGCATATCGCCGGCATTGCCGATTATCTGGGTATCGATAAAAACCAGTTGGAGGCGCTTAACGAATACGTTAAGCAATCGGCAAGCCAACCGGCGGAAGAAACGCTTGCTGCTGCAGGAGCGCCATCCGGCGGAGGCATATTGGATCAATTGGGAATCGGAGATAAGCTGCAAAGCGCAGGCATTAACCTGGGAAGCCTCACTAAAGGGCTCATCAGTTTTGTTGGCCCCATGGTTATCGGTAACCTCATCTCAAAAGGACTTAACCGCGGAGGCGGCGGTTCAACAACCGGACAGGGCGGCATTGCCGGTCTTCTCGAAGGACTTACCGGAGGCAAAGGCCTATCCGGCATCGGCGGATTTCTTTCCAATTTTCTGGGTAAATAAAAATAATTCAATAAAGCCCCTCACGCAGGGGCTTTATTTTTTTATTGTTCGATCAGGAATAAACTGTTATTCCTTTCTTAAAAAGAAAAGCGCTGCATGGAGATGAGCCATTAATTTCCAAGATTGCATTCATTCTCCACTGCTTAACTTTTCTTATGATCATCGCCTTGCTTAATTACATCAACCTGTCTACAGCCAAATCAGCAGAAAGGGCAAAAGAAGTGGGTATCCGCAAAGTAAGCGGCGCGCTGCGCACGGAATTGATCCGGCAGTTTTTATTTGAATCGTTTTTGCTGATCGGCATTGCCTGGATCGCTGCTATAGGCCTGATACAAACCGGTCTTCCTTTTTTTGCTTATACTGACGATTACACTCATCGTGGTCAGCAGGGAGATCATTAAATCGGCATTGGCCAATCCGGTAAGCAGCCTGCGCTCGGAATAATCTAATAGCACTGCAGTTCAGCCAGGGCCAATCCGGTTGAGGGATGCTTAAAGTTTATCCTGATCCGCTGCGCGGATACTTTATCGAAAGTTACTGTGTTTACCGTATTGCCCGCCGGCTTTTCCGGATCCTGCTCTTCCGGTTTTACAGGGATCCATTCCGCTCCCTTTTGATATTCCACGGCAATGCTGTCGGGAATGCCGAAGGTCTTGCCGTCAACAAACGGATAAACTTTTACACTGGAAATTTCATACGGTTTCCCGAAATCGAGCGCGAACCAGTCTGTTCCCGGAGCAGGCGCCGACCAGCGGTTACTGATCTCCGTGAAATACCAGATCCGTCCGTCAATGGCCTGGTATAATGAATCGGGCGCTGCATTGACAGACGCCGATGGAACGGGATAATCTTTTTTCCTGATATTCAAAGCAAGGTTCGGAGGCTGCTTGGGATTATTGACCACAATGGGCGAGCCCACGACAATTTTATACCAGGATTGATCGGGGATCAATACCGTTTTCTCTCCATCCACATACACGGTCAATCCTTTCCCCGACTGGTATTTGCTGCCATCGCGGTCATACAGCACCGTTAGGCGATGGCCGTGATAGAACACATCATCCAGGCAAAAATACTGAATGGTGCTGTCGCATAGCGGATGGATGACAAGCGTATCGCCTGCCGAAGGGCGTATGCCGCAGAGCCCGGTAATGACGAGATTATTGAAAGTGGAATGATTGTAATGATTGCTCCAGCGATAATATACGATGGGCCCGCCGTTATTGGGATCATAATTCTCCACCAGATCGATACTGCCGTCAGGCAGATAATGCTGCTGCGCAAATAAACGCAGGAGCTTCACATAATCGGACACTGCGACCGTATGCTGATCATAGTCATCCAGCAGGTTGGCCATGGCAGTGATCACCTGGCTTGTTTGATAAGGCCAGCTCGGGCCATTCCACTGGCTTCCGCGCTTGCCCTGGAAGAATACGAATTGTTTGAAATAATATGGATAGGATGGCTCATTGGTGCGCAGGCCGAACCTGCCGAGCAACTGGCCGGTATCTATGGCGTGCTTCCAGGCTATATTGTAAATCACCGTATCTTCCGGCAGGTTAAAATACCAGGGTATGAATCCTGCCAGCTCGCGGCCGCGGATGAAATTCCAGTAATGAACGTATTGATTATTCACTTTAAACCGGTCGCAAAAATGCTGCAGGGAATCATTCCATAAATCATGCTCAACGCGTTCCTTTAAATCGGTTGCCCTTTTCCGGTAGTCCACGCTGACAGCGGTATCGCCTTTCATGGCGGCTATTTCCGAAATGGCCATGGCATTGCCATACATATAGCTGTTGATGGTTGGCCTGAATGCTTCGCCGTCGTCAAAACCATCCTTGCCGCCGGAAGCGTCGATGGAAGCAATGGTATATTCGGTAGCATCCGGCATGGCCGGAATGAAATACAGGTTTTTCGATGAATCCCAATGATCGGTCCATTGGCTGTAGATCTGCTTCATACTGTCGAGCTGCCTCAGGATAAAAGCAGTATCGGCATTGACCAGGTATCGCGCATAAGCGGCATCGGCAATGCTTTCGCTGTATTGCCGGTTATTGCCGCCGTCGCGATACAAATAATTGATGTATCCGTT
The DNA here is from genome assembly GCA_964475615.1 of uncultured Flavitalea sp. Classification (GTDB taxonomy): domain Bacteria; phylum Bacteroidota; class Bacteroidia; order Chitinophagales; family Chitinophagaceae; genus Puia. Next base: position 8,709 of record CAYYZJ010000226.1, read on the forward strand.
CAGGTAGCGATTGTCTTTCAGCCAGCGGCCTTCATAAATATGATGCATGGCAGCGGCGTTGATAGTGCAATAAGGCTCCCTGTCCCAGGGAACATGATCGATGAACTCGGTGATCACATAGCTGTTATCGCCAACCTCGCGGATATGCGCTTTATACAGCTTCCAGCGATAATAGTACACTTCTTCTATCTGCTTGTCCGAGCATTCAAAAAAAGGAATGTTATCGAGATACCACTGGGCATCTTCTCGATAATATTTTTTGGCCAGTGTATTGTGGTCGAGTATGGGATAGATATTGCCGCTCGTGCAACCGAGAAAAAAAATGACTGTTGTTGCCGCCAACAGGTTTTTGATGATTTTCATTGCACTTATTTTAATGCCGCACTCACCATCTTGTAGATCTTTCCGTCGGGCTTGGTTAAAATATACAGTTCACCATGGTCGTCCCTGCCGAAATGGAGGTCTACCCGGTCGTTCCCGCAAAGTTCGGTAAGTGTTTTTATCGATCCGTTAAAAGAAATTTTCCATTCTTTAATAGGGGCCTGGCTTCCCGGCTTCACGTCTTTCATGTCGATATAAAACAATCTGCCGGTGGGGATATCGCCGAACAGGAATTTCCCTCTCAGTTCCGGGATCGCATCTCCCTCATATTCATATCCTCCGCAAATGGCCTTACCCTCATCATGATCGTATTCTGCAATGGGATAGCTGATATGATAAATGCTGTCGTCGGGCGGAAGCGGATATACTTTACTGATATCTCCATACGGGTTCAGCAAAAAGCTTCCTTCCCGGATAGGCCAGCCATAATCGTGCCCGGACAGGATGAGATCGACGGATTCGATATTGGCTTGTCCCACATTGCAGGCTATCATCTTTCCCGATTTGCTCCAGGTAATGCGGTGCGGGTTCCTGAAACCGTAAGCATATATTTCTCCCAATACCTTGCTGTTGCTGCTTTTGGCAAAAGGATTGGTAGATGGTATGCCGTACTGCCCGTTGCGGCTGTTCCTACCGGCGGGGTCTATGCGTAAAATAGTGCCCCAGATCTTTTCCAGGTTATGGGCAAGCCAGGGGTATCCGTTTTCAACGCAGCCGCCATCGCCCACGCATATATATAAAAGACCATAATCTGCATCGCCGGGTTTTGCCAGCGGATTGAAGGTGATCTCCTGCACATCATGAATGCTGCTTACCATATCTACACGGAACAATTCCCTGCCTTTGCCCGAAAAGGCGGCTGATTCCGGATGATCTGTTTTCCATTCCGTCAATACCCATTGCATGGCCGGTTTAATGGAATCCGGAAAACTGAAATCGGCCCTGGCAGTTCCTCGAACTTCACTATGCGTGGTGTAGAATAATCCGTTCTTTGAAAACTCCGGATGAAAGGCAAAGCTGCCGAAGCCGGTAGCCAGGCTGGGCTCATGAATGAATTTTGGCATCAGCCTGGCCATATCCATGTATACCTGCGGATGATTTTTATTCAGCCTGTACAGCTTGCCCCTGAGATCGACCACAAACAATCCTTTTTTATCAGGGGCATAATCCAGTTTGGTGATCCTGGTAAGCGGCAGCCTGCCGCTATCGCTCGACGGAGGGATCTGTGCAACGAGCTGAAGCGCCACTACCAGTTTGGAAACTTCGACCGGTTTCGGGATCGGGTTGGTCAATGCATTGGTATCTGCTTTTGCCTGCACGGGAGCCTGCTTATGCGTATTCAAAAACGCGATCAGCGCATCGAGCTCATGATCGGTGCTGGAAGCAAAGGAAGGCATGTATACCCGGAATTGTGCGAACAGTTTTTGGGCGCGCTCATCGCCTGATTGGATCATCTTTTTCGGATCCCGGATAAACTGCCTGATCCAGTCTGCAGAAACTTCTGCTGTTATGCCGCTCAACTGCGGCCCGATCCCTTTCTGCCTGAAGTTATGGCAACCGCTGCATTGCTGAACAAATTCCGTTTCACCCATGGCAATGGTAGCGGAATCGGTGCTGATTGAGCTGCTGCCGGGAGCATTGCCGTTCTTGCAGGAAACCATGTACAGGATCGAAGCCGTAATTAAAACAATTTTCTTTTTCATGCAATTAAGTTACAGACGATGGTTAAATTGTTATCTAAAAATTTATTTATGCGCCGGCCCGGCGCTCACTGATAAAGCTGCTTCCCATGCAAAATACGGCGCCGGTATGTTTCCCTGCTATCCGTTCTTAGCCAAAGATTCTCCTATCCTGGATCAGTAATTATTTGCGTAATTTTATTAGAGTAGAAATTATGACCAGGGTTCTCTGTTTATTGATCATTGCCATTACCGGATCATTGCTGCCTGCATGCGCCCAGCATGCCCACCATGAAGCTGCAACGGAGAATATCATTGCCGGCGTGGAGCCCCAGCCTTTGCTGGCCCAGGCCATACAACTGAAAGAAGCCCTTTCTTTTTTGGGAAGCTCGCTCGGCAGGCAGGATGAAGAACAGTTGTCGGCCATGCAGCATGAACCGCTTACGCTGGAAATAGCTGCTCATATCCAACATCTCCTTGATCCGTATTGCCT
>CAYYZJ010000227.1:0-6558 GCA_964475615.1 uncultured Flavitalea sp.
CAGGAACATTAACAATACCGGCAATAAACGTTTCAGGTTCCTCATTGTTTTTCATTTTGAACCGGCAAGGTACATTTTTTAGATCAAGCTCAATCTGTATCCGGTTGTAAAACTTTGTGAATGGCCCGGCTGCAGGAGTGAAAGGCCCATTTTATTATTGAAGCAATCTGGCGCCCCGCTCAGGTTTTCGATGGCAATGCTTTGGCGATGCGGCGGAGTATATATCTGCAGGTAAGGATAGGCATCGCCGGGATGAAAAGAAATTTTTATTTTGCTGGCGGGATTAAACAGTTCGCAGGCAGGCTCGCTGTCTTTCTTCCTTAACAAAAAGCAGTTATCCAGCACCGTTGTTCCGATCTTTCGCGACAGCGCGAACTGATCGTACGGCAGCAGGCGGCCGGTAGGAATGAGCTTTTCATCAAATTCCAGCATGGATTCTGCATTGAAATAAAGGAACCAGTCGTCGATATTTCCGCCGAGCCGGAAATAGGGATGCCATCCGTCGGCAACCGGAATCGCCCGCCCGCTTTTATTGCTGATAATAGTTTTGACCTCCAGCACTTGTTGCGGACGCAATGTATATTTTACATTGCATTGATAAAAATAAGGATACCCCTCATCATCTTCCTTGTAATAATATTGCAGCGACAGGGAAGCCAATTCTTCGGAAGCCATTTCATCGGTTATAACGAATGGCTTATTGTAAAGCAGTCCGTGAATGGCCGACCCGTCCAGGAACTTGTTTTGAAATTCATACTGCCTGTTCTCAAACACATACCTGCCTTGGGGAATGCGGCAGGGAAAAGGCGAAAGCTTGGAGCTCTTGTATGAGGTGGCCAGCTCTTTCTGCAATTGCTCCATGCTGTTATAATGATCGATAACGTTGAACGAACCTTCGGATGTTTCGATTGTAAAAGCGTGAAGCAGGGCGCCGAATTCGGGCAGCACCGCTACGGACGATCCTGTTCTATCCTCGCGGAGCTCAACGAGGTTCAGTCCGTTTTCCTGAAGATGCCGGATGGAAAAATTCATGTTGAATTATGTCATTAATAGAAGATGCAATCTATGGAAAATCATTATTTTTCCGGTATGATAAACGAGATACGAAGGGAATTTCAACAATATTTCGAGAAAGAGGGCTTGCTGGTGGCTGCCCCGGGCAGGGTGAACCTCATAGGAGAACATACCGATTACAACAATGGATTTGTGTTGCCCGGCGCAATAGACAAAAAGATCTTTGTATGCATAGCCAAAAATGAAACCAATGCATTGAATGTATATGCGGGCCAGTATAAGGAGCAGTTGTTTTTTTCACTGGATTCCATTCAGCCGGTAAAAGGATGGTCTACTTACCTGCTGGGGATGATCTTTCACCTGCGGCAGCAGGGCCATGCTGTTGGAGGTGTGGATGTATTGGTAGATGGCAATGTGCCGGTGGGTGCAGGCATGAGCTCTTCGGCCGCACTCTGCTCGGCTTTCGGATTTGCATTGAATGAATTATTCGGACTGGGATTAACGAAAATGCAGATCGCCTTGACGGCGCAAAAAACCGAGCATACTTTTGCCGGCGTAAAATGCGGGATCATGGATCAGTTCGCCAGTCTGCATGGCAAGGCCGGCCATGTGATGAAGCTGGATTGCCGAAGCCTCGAATATGAATACATTCCTTTTAATTTTCCCGACTATAAGATCGTGCTGGTGAACACCATGGTAAGCCATTCGCTGGCCGGATCGGAATACAATATCCGGCGGCAGCAATGCGAGGAAGGAGTGGCTGTGCTGCATAAATATTATCCCGCCGTACTTTCCCTGCGCGATGTAACCATGAATCAGCTCGAGCGGTATAAAAAAGAGCTTCCTGAAACGGTGTACCGGCGTTGTCATTTCATCATCAATGAAAATAACCGGCTGCTGAAAGGTGCGGCATTGCTTACTGCAGGCAACATCATGGCATTCGGCCAGCTCATGTTTGAAGCGCATGAAGGATTAAGCAAATGGTATGAAGTGAGTTGTGAAGAATCGGACTTTCTGGTGATGCAGGCCCGTTCATTCGAGGGTGTTGCCGGCTCGAGGCAGATGGGCGGAGGCTTCGGCGGCTGTACGATCAATATCGTGAAAAATGAAAAAGTAGATCCATTCATCCAATACGCCCGCACTGCTTATGAAAAGCAATTCAACAAAACTCCCGAAACGTATATTATGCAGATTGAGGAAGGCGCGAGGGTGATGTGAAGGGTGCGAGATACGAGATGCGGGATGCGGATGAAAATACAAGAACGTAAGTTACACATTTTATCCGAACCCCGCATCCCGTATCCCGCATCTCAAAACACCTCCCCCAAATTCACAAACAACCCATGCGATCCGTCGGCGCCGAAGCCATAGTCCACTGCAATATTGGTATTGGAATGTTTGTTGACCTTGACCCGGATGCCTGCTCCGAAACCGGGCCAGATCACATCATAGTCGGCCGAATTGGAAGGATAGTTCGAAAAACTCTGTCCATTCACAAAAAACACTCCCCCTAACAAACCATTGCGCGTGATCCGGAAACGGTACTCGGATTCGAGATAAAGCATGTTCTTCCCCCTGAACCTCCCCTGGATATAACCTCTTCCGGTATTGTTATACGCATCCCATCCTGTGCTGGGCAGATCGAGATAGGGGGGCTTGCCCGAAATGGTGAGCCAGTCATAACTCCAGAAAGCGAGAATATTATGACTGCCCGAAGGAAAGGGAAAATATTTCCTGATATCGATGGTCAGCGACTGCCAGTTATCATCGCTTCCGAATATTTTCAGATTATCACGGTATAGCACATTCGCATAAAGACCGCCGGACGGGTTGATCGAATTTTTCCTGTTATCATAAAGCAGGGTAATACCCGGGCCCGATGACAGGGAATGAGACGGCAATCCGTAATTCTCGGCATCCGACAGCACACTGTCGCCCTTGCGGGAGCGGTTCACATTCCAATGATAATCCAGAAAATATCCGATGCCTGCATAAAAAGCAGGAACTATTTTTCTCAATACCGATTGATGGATGCGGAGGTGCGAATAATCGATCAGCTCCGCATTCCTCAATGCACTGTGCTCTCCGAGCCCGTAGGTATCCTGGGGATATTTGTAATAGCGCCAGTCGGTAACGAAATTGTATTTATTGTTCCTTGTCCACAGGTTGGCGAGTATGGGAACCGTAAGCTGGTTGTATTGCGAATAGACCATGCTGGTAGTGATGCTGGAAAGGTTGGTCTTATCCGGATTGCTCGTATAAAATCCTACATTGGCGGCCAGTATGCCTGCCCATCCTGTTGAAAGGGTATAGCCTATTGCAGGAACCATTGAAAAATGCAATCTGCCGACGCTGCGATCAATCGTATCCACCCTGGGATTCTTTGATCCGGTAAGCGCTCTCCAGCAATCGATCAGATCTTTTTGGGAAGGAGTTTCCTTCTGCACAGGCATCTTATAACGGTCATGTGTAAGTGCCCGGCCCGGGCTGTCGGGCTGGGCATACAGCTCATCAAAGGCAAGTCCGCCAAGAAAAAATGATATTACAGCGAAAATCCTTATCAAGGAATTATTACCAGTTTTTATGATACGGTGAATCCGGCTCCGGCGTTGCTTTCCGGCAAATACCGGCATTTGCGTATAGCAAAAATCGCCCGGCAAAATACAATGATACAGTAGATAGACAAGGAGTGCTGTTCAAAATTAGCGTGGTTTTGATCATGGATTCACCCATTCATCATTTTCTTTTAACAAATTGATGAGCTCTTCAACGGCAATTTCGCTGCTGACATTGCGTTTCACCACTTCTTTGCCTTTGTACAGCGTTATCTTGCCCGGCCCGCTGCCGACGTATCCGAAGTCGGCATCGGCCATTTCTCCCGGGCCGTTTACGATGCATCCCATGATGGCAATCTTTACGCCTTTCAGATGATGGGTAACCGAACGGATCTTTGCCGTGGTTTCCTGCAGGTCGAACAGGGTGCGCCCGCAGGAAGGACAGGAAATATATTCGGTCTTGGATATCCGGGTACGGGTTGCCTGCAAAATGGAAAAAGAGGTATTGTTGAGGAACTGGTGATTATCCCTGGCCTCGAGATAAGTCCTTCCGCTTACTTTGGCATTGACGATTTTGCGGGGATCATTCATCAGCCAGACGCCATCGCCCATACCATCGATCAATAATGCACCGGCTTCGGCGGAGAAATGGATGAGCTGCTCGTCGATGCTGCTGTCGCTGCTTTCAACGGCGAGCAGCACCGGGCAGGAAATGCCGCGGCTTATCATCTCCGCAATAAACCTGCGCACCGACAACATGGGATGCGCGCCGGATGCATAAATGCATAATACGATATTTTTCTTTTCGCCTGCTGCCTGAAGAAGTTCATAGGCTGTTTCATCGTTTGCATTTACCGATACAAAATTCAGGAGGGGCGAAGGAGTGTTATCCCGGATAAATTCATTGGCCTGCAGCAAGGGAAAATATTTTTCTTTATCCGGAGCTACTGTCCAGCTCGCGGTATTGCAGATCACTTTCAAGGTGCCGGGCAAGGCAAAATCGATCAGCTTGTCGCCGGTATAAATATAATCCGCCGCCGCTTCACTGATATTCCATTTATCGCTGGCTTCATCATAGCTGTAGCCGATGGAGCGGAGACCGGCAGGCGTTATGGTTTCCGATTCCATAAAATCGGCGATCACTATCGGAACATGCTTGCCGCCGATATTGGAAACGGGAAATGTTTCTCTTCGTTTGTATTCAAAGGGAGAATAGGGGAGACGGAAGTCGGAGGCCGGAAGCCGGAAGTCGGAAGCCGGGGTTATGCCGGAGTATCTTTTTACCAGATCCTTGCAAACGGGGATCTCGAATTCCGGATCTTCGGTTAGGGATACCCGTATGGTATCGCCGATGCCGTCTTCCATCAGCGTGCCTATTCCGATCGCCGATTTGATCCTTCCGTCTTCGCCGTCGCCGGCTTCGGTAACGCCGAGGTGCAGCGGATAGCATTCGCCGAACTCCTCCTGCATGGTAGTGATGAGCAGACGATAGGCCTGCACCATCACCAGCGGATTGCTGGATTTCATGCTCAGCACGATCTCGTGATAGTTTTCTGCCCTGGCCACGCGCAAAAATTCCATGGCGCTTTCCACCATTCCCATGGGTGTATCGCCATAGCGGCTCATGATGCGGTCGCTGAGCGAACCGTGATTAGTGCCGATGCGCATGGCGGTTCCATATTCTTTGCAGATCTTTACGAGCGGGGTAAACCTTTCGCGGATGCGTTCTATCTCTTCATTGTATTCGGCATCGCTGTATTCGATGAATTCAAATTTCTTTTTGTCGATATAATTGCCGGGATTGATCCGTACTTTCTCCACTATCCTTGCCGCTATTTCTGCTGCATTGGGAGTAAAATGGATATCGGCTACCAGAGGGGTATGATATCCTCTTTTATGCAGTTCATTTTTTATAGCGAGCAGGTTCTCCGCCTCTTTTTTACTGGGGGCTGTAATGCGAACCAGTTCTGCCCCGGCCTCGATGCAGCGGATGGATTGTTCCACAGTGGCCATGGTATCCATGGTATCCGTAGTGGTCATCGTTTGGATGCGCACCGGATGCAGATTACCCAATAACAGGTCGCCCACCTTTACTTCCCGTGTTTTGAGGCGTTGGAATTGCATGGTGCAAAAATAGCAAGAAAAAGGGATTCGGGATTCGAGATGCGGGATACGGGATGAAAATACAAAATGTAAGCTACACATTTTATCCGTATCCCGTATCCCGTATCTCGCATCTCACATCTCACCAATCCTTATCCGGCTGTGAAGGCGCCTTAGGCTTGTTCTGGTTCATCTTATCCTGTACATCTTTTTCTTTCTGTTCCAATGCCCTCAGCAACTGCTCTACCTGCTGCTTGCTTAGCCTGCTCTGCTGGGGCTTTGGCTGTTGCTGCTGCTGCTGTTGCTGTTCCTGCTGTTGCTTTTGCTGATCTTCTTTATTCTGTTTCTTCTGATCCTGTTTTTGATTGTTGTTCTTCTGCTGAGGCTGTTTCATCTTTTGTTCCAACAGCGCTTTCTGCAGGTTTTCCCTGGCATCGGAATCAGCAGGATCTATTTTCAGCGCGTCTTTCCATGCCCGGATGCTTTCTTCCAGCTTTTGCTGTTTTACCAACGCTACGCCTTTATTATAGAGTGCTTTTTCCTGCATGGCCTTGTCGCTGCTGTGTTCAATGCTGGCGTCATAGGATTTCGCTGCATCGTCAAAATCATTTTTTCTGAACTGGGTATTGCCGAGATTATAATGCGCAGCAGGGTTGTCGGGAGCCTGCTCGAGCGCTTTCTGATATTGCTGCTGCGATTCATCCAACTGCTTCTGCTTATACAGCCTGTTCCCTTTACGTATAAGCGCATTGGCTTTTTGCGCCGATGCCGCTATCGAGACCATCAGCAGGGAGCTGCATAAAATGATATGGATCGCGTTTTTCAAGACAGACTAAGTTTTCGTTCAGGAATAAACAATTCAGCCAGCAGCAAAATGAGGGCCGCT
>CAYYZJ010000228.1:0-1558 GCA_964475615.1 uncultured Flavitalea sp.
TTTCCAGTTCGCGCGGATTGGTTACGATCATCATCCTGCCCGGGTTGCGGCGGGCAACCGCATACAACGAATCGATCTCGATATTGGCGTATTTGAATGCCGTGTCCTTGCCGAAATGATCGTCGCAAAAAATAGAGAATACCTGCACATCAACTCCCCCCTGCCTGAACCTTCCGATATCGGAATAAGTGACCCCGCTGAGATCGGAGCCAAGATCCATTCCTTTCATGCTGGCCGATGAGAGGATATCATTATGCGTATCCACCAGGATGGCCTTGTCGTGAATCTTTTTATAAGACTGGGCAAAAGCAATAAAAGCAAGAAAACAGGCTATGATCGTTCCGGCAATCCGTTTCAATTCCATATCGTTTATTGATTATTCAAATGGGTTAGTCTGCCGCTCCCTTTTCTCCAACAAACCATTGCTCCTTGTTCCTGAACAGCACATTGAATGTGGTGAGCGATCCATAGATCCGCGTAATGTATTGCTGCAGGTTTACCTTGTCCTCATCGCTCAATAGTTTATGCGCGTTGATCTGCTGTTCCAGCACCCGCAGCCTGTCGCGCAGCATCACGATCTTATGGAAGAAAACGTCAATAGGGATTTCTTTGGGTTTTTGGGTCTTGTCGGAAGGTTGCAGGATCATGGTTCCGCCCGTCCAGCGATCGCCTAAGGGCACCAGCTCGGTGATGCCGCTCCAAAGCCGCAATATTCTCAATAATGATTTTTCCTGTTCGGAAAGGGTCTCTATTTCGGCGCTTACATTTTCCGGGATGATCTCATCGAGATGGCTGTCTGTTTTATCGATCTCTTTTGTGCCGTGATGAATAAAAGAGATCAGGTAAGTGGCATATCGTATACCGACAATAACCCCCGGGCCATATTGGGTATGCTGCAGGCGGGTGCCTATCCCTAAATTGAGCTGATCCATGATTAGAAAGGTTGACAAAAGCAGTAAGTTAGTAAATTTAGCGTATGGATATTGAATTCCTCCGCGAATACTGCCTGAAGAAAAAAGGCGCTGCCGAAGAGTTCCCTTTCGGCGATTCTACGCTGGTATTTAAAGTTAAAGGAAAGATTTTTCTGCTGGCGGCCCTGGATGGTTCTCCACTGCAATTCAATGTCAAGTGCGATCCCGACCGGGCTATTGAGCTCAGGGAACAGTATGATGCCGTTCAACCGGGCTATCACATGAATAAAAAGCACTGGAATACCATTATTGTAGACGGAAGCATTCCGCTCGGCCTCCTGAAGACCATGATCGATGATTCCTATGAGCTGATCCTGGGCTCTCTCAGTAAAAAGGACAGGGATTCAATAGTATAATCATAAACCAATAAGGCAGGATCAATGCACGGAAACGCCAGAGATAAGCCAGTGCTTTTAAAGTCTGGGTTATCTGTGGCTTATCACTGGCTTATCTCTGGGTTATCTCTGGCTTATCTGCTCTTTCAAATGCTTTCCGTACCCGATCAAACCCTTTAGCGGTAGTAATTATTTCGCTCAATCTCCTCCCGTACATTTTCCGGCACCAGATAACGGATGGATTTTTTTTGC
>CAYYZJ010000229.1:0-2557 GCA_964475615.1 uncultured Flavitalea sp.
GGCGCCGATGTGATCAAGGTATATGCCGATTACCGCTGGGGCCCGGGCAAGGAAGCCGAACCTACTTTTATACTCGAGGAGCTGAAAAAAGCAGTGGAAGTGGCTTCCAGCAGCGGAAGACCGGTAGCAGCGCATTCAACAACGGCGGAGGGTATGCGAAGATGCGTGCTGGCCGGAGTGAGCACCATCGAGCATGGAGATGATGGAAATGCAGAGATCTTCAGGCTGATGAAAGAAAAAGGCGTGGCGCTTTGTCCCACCCTGGCAGCCGGCGAAGCCATTGCTTCCTACCAGGGATGGCAGAAAGGAAAGCAGGAAGAGCCGGCGCGCATCAAAGAAAAACGAAAGAGCTTCAAAGCGGCCCTCGATGCCGGGGTTACCATCTGCATGGGCGGCGATGTAGGCGTGTTCACGCATGGCGACAATGCCCGCGAAATGGAAGCCATGGTGGATTACGGGATGAAGCCGCCGGATGTACTGCGGTCTGCCACTTCCATAAATGCAAAAGTATTCGGGATGGCAGACCGGATCGGCAGGATAAAACCAGGGCTGCTGGCCGATATCATTGCCGTTGAAGGCGATCCCTCAAAAAATATTGCCGCCGTACGCAGTATTAAACTGGTGATGAAGAATGGAATAATCTACGTTCATCCATAACCGGACAGCCATTGTATCAATAGCGGACAGTGGGATAATGCAGCCCGGTCGCATGATATTGATAAATAGCTTTTAACAGTTCGGCATTTTCTTGGCTGGCAATACGTCATCAACTCATTGCTATGATCAGAAACTATTTCAAGACTGCTGTCAGAAACCTGTTGCGGCATAGAACCCATTCGCTGATCAATATCAGCGGGCTTATTATAGGCTTCGCCGCCTTCCTGCTCATCTTCCTGGTCATACATTATGAAGAAAGCTTCGACAATTTCCATCCCAATAAAGACCGGCTTTACCGGGTGGTGCGCATCGGCAGGAACCCCGTGAACAGGGAATACCGTGCCGGCGTGCCCTGCCCGGTGACGGCTGCCCTCAGAATGGATTATCCCCAACTGGCCAATGCAGGCGCCATCTATGGCAATGGCGATAACCAGGTCAATGTGCCCGATGCAAACGGAACTACCGTAAAAAAATTCAAGGATGGCGTTTTTATCGGAGAGCCGCAATTCTTCAGCATGTTCAATTTTCCGGTACTGCAGGGCAATCCTTCCACTGCGCTTAAAGAACCCAATACGGTATTGCTCACCAGGGATATTGCAGCAAAATATTTCGGCGACTGGAAGAATGCAATGGGCAAGACCCTGAAGATCTTTGACCTGAACATGAAAGTGACGGGCATTATCGACAATCCTCCGGCCAACACCGATTTTCCCCTGGCTGTTGTTGTTTCCTATGCCACACTCGGCAGCGACCTCAGCGAATGGGGAAATATTTCAGATATGAACTATTGCTTTGTGCAGTTGCCGGCTGCTTATACAGCAGATCAGTTCAACAAAATGCTCCTGCAGTTTACCGAAAAGCATATCAGGCCGGTGGACCCCGGCTATATCCTGGCGCTGCAACCGTTGAAGGAGATCCATTATGATGAACGCTACGGCAATTTCAACGGCCGCACCTTCAGTAAAGACCTGATCCTGGCATTGAGCCTGATCGGGCTTTTCCTTATCATTGTGGCCTGCGTTAATTTCATCAATCTTTCAACGGCGCAAGCGGTTAACCGTGCCCGTGAGGTTGGGGTAAGAAAAGTGCTTGGCGGCAACCGCTGGCAACTGGTGCTCCAGTTTCTTGGAGAAACGGGCATTCTCTGCCTGCTGGCCGTGATCGGATCGCTGCTAGTGGTGTTCGGTTGCATTCCGTTTTTGAACAATCTGCTCGACATTAAAATACCGACAGGTGTTTTGGGAAGCCCTCCGGTGATACTTTTTATCATCGGCGCTTTTATATTCGTTACCCTGCTTTCCGGATTTTATCCGGCCCTGGTGCTCTCGGGCTTCAGGCCGGTGAGTGCATTGAAGAATACGATAACCGGCGAAACCGGCCAGCGTATCTCTTTACGCAGGGCTTTAGTGGTTGTTCAGTTCATCATTGCGCAGGCGCTCATCATCGGCACGCTTGTCGTTGCTTCGCAGATGGATTATTTCCGGAATGCGGATATGGGGTTCAATAAAGAAGCAGTAGTGTATGCGGGATTTCCGGGCGACAGTCTCGGTCGTACGAAAGTCGGGCTGCTGCGCGATAAGCTGCTGCAGGTGCCCGGCATCAGCAGGATCAGCTTCAGCACGTTCACTCCTGCTGCCAATGGCGGATGGTATACCGACCTGCGCGAAGCCGGCAACCACGGCAAGGAGCCGGATATGATCGTCAGCATGAAACCTGCAGACACCGGCTATTTCAGGCTCTATGATCTTCCGCTTGCAGCAGGCCGCATTTATTTTCCGTCGGACACCATCAGGGAATTCGTGGTGAATGAAACGGCAGTGAAAGGCCTGGGACTAAGCGCACAGCAGGCCATCGGCAAACAGATCAATGTGAATGGCAAAACAGCGCCCATTGTAGGAGT
>CAYYZJ010000230.1:0-2181 GCA_964475615.1 uncultured Flavitalea sp.
CTTATGTGGTCAGTCTCGCCAATCCCAACATCACCTGGGAAAGGGCGGAGATGACCAATATCAGTCTCGAGTTCGGCCTCTGGAAAAATCGGTTAACCGGTACCGTTACCTGGTTCAATAAAGATACCAAGGACATGCTGATCCCTTATTCGCTGGTGGAGAACTATGGCGCCAATGTGAACCTCTCCTATGGCTCGGGCAATGTTACCATTCCTTATCAGAACCTGGGCACGCTCAATAACCGGGGCGTGGAGCTGGATCTGAACTATCATGGCCAGGCCGGCGGGTTGGTTTATTCGGTAGGCGGCAATGCGGCATTCATCAACAACAAGGTCACGCACCTGTACGGCACCAAGGCCGATTATATCAGCTCACTGCTTTACGGCCGCGAATCGCTGGAAACCTCGCGCACGTATGAAGGACAGCCCATTGCTTCTTTCTACGGTTTCAAAACAGCAGGATTGTATCAGAACCAGGCCGACATCGACAAGGATCCCAATATTGCCAACGATCCCAACAAAGCCAATATCAAACCCGGCGATGTGCGTTTTACGGACATCAATGGAGACGGCATCATTGACGACAAGGACAGGGTTTATCTCGGCAACCCAAATCCTAAAGTTACTTTGGGATTCAACGGCAATGCGGCTTACCGCAATTTCGATCTCAGCTTTTCTTTTTCAGGAGCTTTTGGATACAAGCTCTATAATGCCGACCGCATGGCCGGTCTCGATGCCACGCAGGTCTTCAATATGTACCAGGAAGCATTGAACAGGTGGCATGGCGAAGGCACCAGCAACAGCATTCCGCGGGTAAGCAGAACCAACAGCAACCAGAACTACCGCTCCTCCGATCTGTGGGTAGAGAACGGCAATTACCTGGCGCTGAAAAATATTTCCATCGGCTACACGGTTCCCAAATGGCGCATTGCCGGTTCCGATATGCCTTCGGTAAGGGTATATGCAACCTGCTATAATGTGTTCTACCTTACCAAATACCGCGGCTATACGCCGGAGTTAGGATATACCGACGGCAACAAGCAAAGAGGTGTTGATGTGGCGCAGTATCCTGCAGTGAGAACGATTTCAGTGGGGGCAACGCTTAATTTTTAGATCCAAACTTTTATCATCATGCAACGAAAATATGTATCGATCTTCATAATGGCCTTCATCCTTGTCAATGCCGGATGTATAAAAAAGCCGCTGGATGTGGAGCCGGTAGGCTCTTATACCACCGCGAACTACTGGCGCAACCAGGATGATGTGCTGGCAGGCATTGCGGGCATCTACAATGTGCTGACCCAGGAAGAAGGCGTTGGCCATAACCTCTATGCGTTCGACGATGCATCGGACGATATTTCTGTAGACGGCGACCATTCCGATTTCTGGGACATTGAAAGTTTCAATGCCAATCCCACCACCTATCAACTGCATCCTACCTGGGGCTGGGCCTATGAGCAGATCGCGCGGGCCAATAATGCCCTGATCTATGTTCCCAAAGTTCCTGTCATGGATGAAGACATCCGGAACCGATCTCTCGGCGAAGCCTATTTCCTGAGAGCGCATGGCTACTGGACGCTGAACCTGATCTTCGGCGAAGTGCCCATCATACTCGAACAGAATGTGCTCGACGGCAATTACAATATCCCGAAATCGGGCGTGGATTCGGTGCGCATGCAGATAGAATCCGACCTGCTCAAGGCGGCAGACCTGCTTCCCGAAACCTATGGCGATGCCGACCGCGGACGCGTGAGCAAGGGCGCTGCCTGGGGACTGCTTGCCAAACTTTATCTCTATTGGGAAAAGCTGGACAAGGCGCAGGAGTACGGATTGAAAGTGATCAACGATCCCAATTATGCACTTGCTCCCAACTATGCCGATAATTTTACGCTGGGCAGCCAGGAAAACAATTCTGAAATTTTGTTTGCAGTATGGAACAAGAATAATTTCAACAATTCGCACATCAATATTTATTTTACTCCGCGGGCATGGAACGGCTGGGGCTTTCATCATCCTACTGAAAATTTTGTGGAAGAGTTCGAGCCCAATGATCCGCGCAAGGAAACGACCATCCTTTCAGTGGGCGATTCGATCCCGCACCAGACCACGATGATCGAGATCACCGATAAAGACGCTTACCAGATGTTTGCGGGAAAGCAGGGGCAGTACACGGGCAGGATGC
>CAYYZJ010000231.1:0-2422 GCA_964475615.1 uncultured Flavitalea sp.
AATCAACTTATTTATGTTGTTCGATCTTTTTTACAAAATCACCACGCTACATGGACTGGGTATCAAAATTCATCTGCATTGCTTTGAATACGGGCGGGGGCAGCAGCCGGAGCTGGACAAATACTGTGTTGAGGTAAAATATTATCCGCGTAAAAAAGGTCATGAATGCTTTTCGCACAAGTTGCCTTATATCGTTTGTTCGAGAGCCGATGGAGAATTGCTCAACAATCTGCTGCGCGATGATCATCCTATTTTGATGGAAGGGATACATTGCAGCTATCTGCTGAATGATGATCGCTTCAATCAAAGAAAGATCATTTTGCGTTTGCACAATGTGGAATCCATATATTACCGCCAGTTGTTTCATAGTTCCACCTCTCTCTTCAAAAAAATATATTACTGGCACGAAAGCAAGGTGCTGAAAGAATATGAACGGCGTATCGCCAATAAGGCCCTATTGCTGACCGTTAGTAAGGAAGATGAAGCGTTTTACCGCGGCCAGTTCGGCGCCAGGAATATTGCACAGTTGCCGGTATTCCTTCCTTTTCAGCAGGTGCATGTGGAGCAGGGCACCGGCTGTTTCTGTCTTTATCATGGTAATTTGTCGGTGCCTGAAAATGAAAAAGCAGCGGCCTGGCTGCTCGACCAGGTATTCAACGACCTGCCCCTGCCCCTGGTGATAGCCGGAAAGCACCCTTCCGAACGCCTGGAAAGAATGGCCAGGCGGCACAGGCACGCCTGCCTGGTAGCCGATCCTACTGAAGAGGAAATGCAGGACATTATCCGGAAGGCGCAGATCCATGTTCTTCCTTCCTTCAATCAAACGGGAATAAAATTAAAATTGCTGAACGTCCTTTTCAACGGCAGGCATTGCCTGGTGAATGAAAATACGGTGAAGAATACCGGGCTGGAAAGCGTTTGCCATATCGGTTCGGACGCTTATACCTTCAAGCAGTTTATAACGGAAATGTATAACCGCCCACTCCCTGCAGGGGAAGCGGAAAACAGGCAAAAGATACTTTGCAGCCGTTACAATAACCAGCGCACGGCCGAACGCCTTATTCAATGGATATGGTAGCGTTATCGATCACTTTCCCTCTTTCGGTGCGCAGGGTGCGCGCAGGGAATTTATTTACCACGCGGTAATCGTGGGTGGCCATGATCACAGAAGTGCCATAATCACGGGATATCTGAACAAGCAATTGCATGATCTCATCCGAAGTTTCGGGATCGAGGTTGCCCGTGGGCTCGTCGGCAAGAATGAGCTTGGGCGAATTGAGCAGGGCCCTGGCAATATCCACACGCTGCTGCTCTCCGCCGCTCATCTCGAAAGGCATTTTAAAACCTTTTGATTTCAGTCCCACTTTTTCAAGCACATCGGCAATCTTTTCATTCATCAGCTTTTCATCCTTCCAGCCTGTGGCGCGCAACACGAATTTGAGGTTATCATTCACATTGCGGTCGGTGAGCAACTGGAAATCCTGGAATACCACGCCGAGGTTCCTGCGCAGGTAAGGCACTTTTTTCCAGTTCATCTCTCTGAGGGAGAAGCCTACCACATATCCCTCTCCTTCTTTCAACGGCAGGTCGCCGTAAAGGGTTTTCAGCAGGCTCGATTTTCCAGTGCCTGTCTTCCCGACAAGATAGAGGAACTCCCCCTTGTTCACCGTAATGTTCACATCTTCCAGAATGAGGTTATCGCCCTGGTAAATATTGACCCGTTTCAGTTCAACGATGAGTTCTGCCATAGTGTATTGTTAGTACAAAAATAATAGGCAATTGGCAATAAGCAATAGGCAAAAAATTTATTATCTATTTTGCCAATTGCCCATTGCTTATTGCCCATTGCCTATTGCCAATTCAAATATTGCTTCTATCTCCACTGAAATATTATTCGGCAAAGAGCCCATGCCTACTGCGCTTCTCACGCCGATCCCGTTCTCATCTCCCCATAACTGCGCAAATAATTCACTGCAGCCATTGATAACATAGGGATGCTTTTCAAAATCGGGTGTGCAGTTCACCATGCCCAATACCTTGATCACTCTTTTGATCCTGTCGAGGCTGCCGAGCTGCGCTTTGATGCTCGACAGAATGGTCAGCCCCACCTGCCTGGCAGCAAGCTTTCCGTCTTCGATATCCAGATCCTTTCCCAGTTTTCCGCAGATCAGGCTTTTGTCTTCTTTTACCGGGCCATGGCCCGATACGTACAAATATTTTCCATCAACAAGACAGGGCTTGTATACTCCGGCCGGTGTCGGCGCCGGCGGAAGCTTCAGGCCCAGAGCGGAAAGTTGTTGTTCTGCTGGCATAATGTATTTTTAAATGAACAGATTCAGTACCAGTACACCGGCAAGTCCTATAACCGATACGATGCTTTCCATCACCGACCATGACCGGATGGTTTGTTTTATGCTGAGAT
>CAYYZJ010000232.1:0-3617 GCA_964475615.1 uncultured Flavitalea sp.
ATAGGCCCGAACCTGCCTCATTATATGAGGAATGATGAAAAATATTACCAGGGAAATCCCGAGCTTGGTGTAAGGTGTATCGTGGTTCATTTCAACCACGACTTCATGGGGGAAAAATTTTTCGATACTCCGGAAATGGCCGACATAAAAAAGCTGTTGCAGAACTCTTCAAGAGGTATACAGGTTTTAGGGAACGCAAAGGCCAAAGTTGCACCTAAAATGGAAGAGTTATTGCATCTTAATGGATATGAAAGGCTCAGGTGCCTGCTCGACATCCTCCATATTGTAGCACATTCCCCCGAACAGCGATTGTTGTCGTCCATGGGTTTCCAGAATTCCTTTACCCTGCAGGATGCGGAACGCATCAATAAAGTGTTTACATACGTTCTTCAAAATTTCACCGAGGAAATAAGTTTAAAGGAAGCTGCCGCGCAAACGAATATGATAACCTCTGCATTCTGCAAATTTTTTAAAAAGAGAACCGGAAAGACCTTTTCCCATGTACTGAATGAAATCAGGATCGGTCATGCCTGCAAGCTGTTTATCGAACAGGGGCTTTCCGTTTCTGATGTGTGTTATTCCTGCGGCTATAACAGTTTATCCTATTTTAATCGTCAATTCAAAGCCAACACAAAATATTCTCCGCTGGAATACCGGAAAAGATTTTATAAAGACTATCAGGTCTGAATGGAGCATCTTTATATTCTGCCAGGCTCCGGTGTTATGTTAATACCAGCGATGGCCGGGTATGGACTTGTTGACGCCCATCCTCCATCTATGATCAGTGTCTGACCCGTAATATGTTCCGCTTCATCGGAGAGCAAAAAAAGGGACGCATTGGCTATATCTTTTGGAAAAGCCGTTCTGCCTTTGGGTATCACTTCACTCCAAATTTTTTCATATAATGGATCTTCAAGCAGTGTTCTTTCTGTAATGGTTGCGCCGGGGGCAACCACGTTGATGGTGATGTTATGAGGAGACAGATCAAGCACGAGGTTTTTGGCCATCATGTGCAAGGCCGATTTAGTCATAGAATAAACAGAAAGCCCCGGATAGGCCTGCACACCAATTGTTGAGGAGATCAACAAAATTCTTCCCCCCTGGTTTTGAATACGCATCTGCCTGGCAGCAGCCTGGGCAAGGAAAAAAGTTCCCTGAAGATTAAGGTCGATAACCTTTCTGAAATCTTTCAGATCCACATCGAAGAAATTATTAAAGAGGGTGCACCCGGCATTGGCGATGGCTATATCGATCCGTCCGTACCGGCTTACTGCTTCCAATACCATTTTATTGATCAGATCCAGATCTCCGGCATCGCCGGGAACGGCAAAACAACTCCCGGGCCCGTTCTTATTCAAATGCAAAGCCGATTGCAGCACAAGGGCCTCATCAATATCATTGAGAACAACGGCAGCTCCTTCGTGCACAAGCTGGCGGGCAATCTCATATCCTATTCCCTTTCCGGCCCCTGTTATTATTGCTATTTTATTTTCAAATCGTAGTGCCATTATATTGATTAATATTTATTGATAGATGCTATTTTCTCCGGGATAGAGCAAAACCTTTACGGCCTTTTTCTGCTCGAACAGATCAAACCCTTTTTTCCATTCTGCAAGCGCCAGCCGATGTGTGATCAGGTCCTTCACGTTAAGTTTGCCCTGCTCCAGGATTTTCATGGTCTGGTTCCAGGTTTCGCGGTTATATCCTACCGATCCGTCAACACGAAGCTGCCTGAACGCAACAAGATCCCAGGGAAGGTTCAGGTCTTTACCGAAATGGCCTACCTGAACATACTGCCCGAGGGCGCGCAGGGACTGAAGGCAATTACGAACGGATCCTTCCGCACCGGCGCATTCGATAGCAATATCCACTCCAACGCCCTTTGTTTCTTCCGCAATTACAGAAGCAAGATCTTCCTTATCCACCATCACGGTTCTTGCAGCGCCGGACCTGATGGTCATATCAAGACGCTCCCGGTCATACGATGTTCCGGCAACGATTGTTTTGATTCCCTGGGCCTGCAATAATTTGACACATAAGATGCCGATGGGGCCAGGACCTGAAAGCAGGACCGTATCGCCCAATTTTAATTTCGCCGTATCCACCACGGCATGAACGGCAGCAGCAAGCGGCTCAACCAGTGCCGCTTCTTCCAAAGAAATGCCTTTGGGAATCCGGTAACACTGGTCGGGCCTCACGGCAACATAGCTTGTGAAAGCGCCGTGCACACCATGCCCCATGCCCCGGCGCTCTTTGCAAAACATGAATTCCCCGCGATAACAATAACTGCATTTGCCGCAGGTCACCGCCACGGCGCCGAGCACACAAAAATGGTCATCCACATTTATATCCTTCACTTTGCTGCCCAGCTCAATGACCCTGCCTGTAAACTCATGTCCGAGTATGACCGGCGGATAGTTTTTAAACGTATCATGATAAACATGGATATCCGTTCCGCAGATACCGCAGCAATTCACCTCCAGAATAACCTGGTCATTGTTACAAGATGGCTCGGGCATATCCATTAGCTGAACATGGCCGGGGCCTTTTTCATATTTAACTAATGAATTCATTCTTATTGATGATTTTTTTTGCAGCGGCAATAATATTCCTTGAACGCAATCCGTATTTATCCAGCAATTCCCCGGCTGTTCCGGATTCACCGAACTTATCCATAACACCCACCCGGATTACCGGGCAGGGATAAAATTCAGATACGATGCCTGCGACCGCTTCCCCGAGGCCGCCGATAATGGAATGTTCTTCACAGGTAACGATGCCGGCCGTTTGTCTGGCTGCCATCAAGATGCTCTCCGTGTCGATCGGTTTTATTGTCGGTATATGCAGCACCGTTGCAGCAACGCCCTGCTCTTTCAATATATCTGCGGCCAGGAGCGCTTCATGCACCATGATGCCGGTAGAAATAATGCTGATGCCGGATCCCTGCCTCAGCAATTTTGCCTTGCCGATGATAAACGGGGTATGAATGGCTTTTACGACCGGGTAAACATCTCTTCCAAAGCGCAGGTAAACAGGTCCGTTATACCTGGCTGCTTCGATGGTGGCCTGTTTTGCTTCTTCATAATCGCCCGGCACCAGCACGGTCATATTCGGAAATGACCTGGCTATGGCAATATCTTCATTTGCCTGGTGAGAAGCCCCGTCGCCGCCTGTGCTGATACCGCAATGTGTTGCCGCCACTTTAACATTGGCTTTGGGATATGCGATAGAATTGCGCAGTTGATCTCCTGCGCGGCAGGTGGCGAATACACCAAAAGTAGTTGCAAATGGTAAAAAGCCCTCGAGTGCGAGCCCTGCTGCAACAGACAGCATATTTTGTTCCTGAACACCGCAGTTAAAAAACCGGCCCGGATATGCAGCCTGAAAATCTGCGCTCCGCGTCGCTTTGGCCACATCGCTGTCCAGTACGACCATATTCGGAAACTCATTGGCCAGTGCCAGCAATCCGTCAGCATATCCCTGCCTTGTTTGTTTAAGTTCCATGATCCAGTTCTTTTATTGCTTTTTCAAAATCTTCTTTACCCGGAGGCGTTCCGTGCCATTTGGGTTCGTTCTCCATAAATGAAATACCTTTCCCTTTTACTGTATTGGCAATG
>CAYYZJ010000233.1:0-10995 GCA_964475615.1 uncultured Flavitalea sp.
GAAATGATCGACAAGGTTGCCACCGGCAAGCTGAATGCCTTCTTCAAGGAACAGACCTTACTGGCCCAGGCTTTTGTTAAGGATTCGTCCAAGACGGTTGGCGACTATCTCAAGAGCGTGGATCCGGGTGTTAAAGTCACCGCATTCAAGCGGGTGCAACTAGGATAAAGAAATTCAAAAAAAGGAGAGCGATCAAAACTCTCCTTTTTTTATGTCTTTTTATTAGCCCGAAAAATCCTTTCTTTGCACAGCATAAATAAACTTCAGCATGCTGCCTAAATACAAACGTGTATTATTGAAATTATCCGGTGAATCCCTGATGGGTGATAAAAATTTCGGCTTCGATACCGCGGTGATCGCACAGTATGCGCAGGATGTGAAGACCATTGTGGAGCTGGGCGTTCAGGTAGCCATCGTGATCGGCGGAGGAAATATTTACCGCGGCATGAATGAATCGGAAACCGGCATCGAAAGGGCGCATGGCGATTATATGGGCATGCTGGCCACCGTCATCAATGGAATGGCGCTCCAGGCCGGCCTCGAAAAGATCGGTGTATTTACCCGTTTGCAAAGCGCCATCAAAATGGAACAGATCGCCGAGCCCTATATCCGGCGCAGGGCCATCCGCCATCTCGAAAAAGGAAGAGTGGTGATCTTCGGGGCCGGAACAGGCAATCCTTATTTCACTACCGATACTGCAGGCTCATTGAGAGCTATCGAGATCAATGCCGACATCATTCTTAAAGGCACCCGCGTAGACGGCATCTATTCTGCCGATCCTGAAAAAAACCCGTCGGCAAAAAAATACAATACCCTTACTTTCCAGGAATGCATCTCCCAAAACCTGCGCGTAATGGATATGACGGCCTTTACCCTTTGCATGGAAAACCAACTGCCCATCATCGTATTCGATATGAACAGGCCGGGCAACCTGC
Source organism: uncultured Flavitalea sp. (assembly GCA_964475615.1). Classification (GTDB taxonomy): domain Bacteria; phylum Bacteroidota; class Bacteroidia; order Chitinophagales; family Chitinophagaceae; genus Puia. The sequence continues at coordinate 936 of CAYYZJ010000233.1, forward strand.
TGAAAGTGGTGCGGGGCGACCGGGTAGGCACCCTTGTAAAGGACTGATAATGAATTTTGAAAATAAAAACCAGCCGGGGATTTGTATATCTGCAAAAAGCTTAGTATTTTGTTCGACTGAAAAATCACTTTATAAGTGGTTTTTTTTATACCTTCTCTGTCTATCCAGATTCCTTTTAAAAGCCCCTCAATTTTATCCGGAAAACCCCTGTTGTTTGGTAAAGTTTATTTCCGAACCGTTATGAAAAAATTACCTCTAATATTGGGATTTCAACTTACTGTCAGGCTGCCGGAGATCATCATATTCCAACTGGGCGCCCTTGTTCTGGGCTTCACGATACATTATTTCTTGAATGTCAAAAAAACCATCAGGATAGAAAAGCCTTCCGAACAGGAAGGCATCAGCGAGAACGACAACTGGAAGCTCAAGTATTATAATGATATGGATCTCCAGGAAAAAACGCTGGAGAACTTGCGGAAAAACCTGGACGAAACAAGGGAAAACGAACAGATCCTCAACATCGAGCTGGAGGAAGCGCAGAAAGAGATCAAGAACTTACGGGAACGGCTACACGCTGCAGAACAATTGATACCCAAAAAGACAAGCAGCGCCGACGATTACCTGAACCAGCTCAAATCGGCACAGGAAAACCTGTTCCAACACAATCAGCATGTGAACCGCCTGCTGGAGCAGATACAATTGCTTAAAGAATCGGAAAAAAAATATCTCGATCTGCAAAAGGTCAATACAGACCTCAACCTGCAGATCTCCGATCTGAATCAAATGCTGGCCAATAAAGAAAATGAGGTCAGCCATCTCCGGCAGCAGCAGCGCCTCAGCGAAGAGCTTGCGGAAAGGCTGGATAAAGCCTATACCGAATACAATGTGCTGCATGGCAAGCTGCAGAAGCTGGAAGGATACCTGGCTCAGCCGCAGAGCAGGAGCATTGAATATGAAGAATTGCATAATTCCTATTTCAGGCTGACCAGGGACTTTGATGAAGCCAAGAGCAAGCAGATCGCATTATGGGAGGAGAACCAGCGTTTAAGCCGGATACTGGCAGATACGGAAGACAAGCTGCGCGAAGCCAATTTCCAGCGGCAGCAATTGCAGAAAAAAATGACCTTTCTCGAAGAGCTCAACCGCGATCTTCAGGAAGCATCTGAACACAATAAAAAACTCGAAGGGCAACTGCGGCGCATCAGCGAGATGGAAGCCATGCTGTCGCGGGCAATGCATTCCAAAAATGATCCCGGGCGGCCGCCTGGATCGATATAAATTATTCCCCCGGCAATCAGCAATCTTCTTTTCGGTAATTTTGCGGTCACAATGACCATCATGTCTTCATTAGCCGAAATCAGAAAAGAATACAAGTTGCGTACACTTTCAGAAAAAGAAGCGGCTGCCGATGCCCTTCGCCAGTTTTCAATATGGTGGGATGAAGCGGTGCATGCCGGGATCGAAGAAGTGAATGCAATGACTTTGGCCACGGCATCCGGCGAAGGCATTCCTGCTGCCAGGATCGTGCTGCTAAAAGGGTTTGATGAAAGAGGTTTCGTGTTTTTCAGCAATTACAATAGTTTCAAAGCACAGCAACTGGAAGAGAACCCCAGGGCCTGCCTGGTTTTTTTCTGGAAAGAACTGGAGCGGCAGGTGCGTATAACAGGGCTGGTGGAAAAAACAAGTCCGGAAGAAAGCGATGACTATTTCAACAGCAGGCCCCAGGGAAGCAGGATCGGCGCCTGGACTTCACCGCAAAGCCGTGTGATCAGCAGCAGGCAATGGCTGGAAGAAAATGAACAAAAGATGCAGCAGGAATTCAAGGGGAAAAACATACCACGGCCGGATTACTGGGGAGGCTATCGTGTAAGGCCCATCAGCATTGAATTCTGGCAGGGAAGACCCAACCGGCTTCACGACAGGATACAGTATACATTAAAGGATGATGGCAATTGGTTGATTGAAAGGCTGGCGCCTTAACCAATTAACCGGCCTTATCTTCTTTCTTTTTCGCCGTCTTTTTCTTGGGATGTGCAGGCCTGCTTTTTCCGAAAGAACCTTTGAATATTTTTCCCTTTTTCGTTTTTTTATCTCCTCTTCCCATAGTTTATCGTATTCAGGTTAAAAATAAAAAGCTCCGACAACGAAGATCGAAATACCGGAGCTTTTGCAATGCGGTCGTGCAGCATTATAATTTGGCAGACAATTCTTTTCCTGCTTTGAACTTAGCTACTTTCTTTGCTTTGATTTTGATAACAGCGCCGGTCTGAGGGTTGCGGCCGTTGCGGGCAGCTCTTTTGGAAACAGAAAAAGTACCGAAGCCTACCAATGTAACCTTGCCTCCACCTTTTAAGGTTTTGGTCACTGCCTCTACAAAAGAATCCAGCGCAGCGTTTGCCTGTGTTTTGGTAATGCCTGCGTCATCGGCAACTTTCGTAATTAATTCAGCTTTGTTCATAGTGTATTTGTTTTAAATTTTTAAGCGACAACAAATATAGCCGCTTTTTACATGCAACAAAATTTTTTTGAATCGCCTACACTCATTATAATCCGCGCGGGATGCGGCTTGCAGGCTACTTGAATAAATTATGTTTGCAACGGAGCATAAATGCCGGTCTCCGAAACAGGCCACCAGCCTGCATTTCAGCGTTCATCCCGGAAAGGCCGATGGATCAGGCGTTTGAAGGAAATGTACAATATTTTTCAATGCTGCCATTCTTTTTTAATTCTTTTCCACATTTAGTGCACAAGCTGCATCGATGTGCGGTGAATGATGAACCGGTCATTCCATCTTTCAAATGCTTTTTGCCAGATCGGCGCATCGAAGGCATCTGCATACCTGCGGTATCTTTCGTTGGATGATGTAAAAAGCTGGAGAATGAAAGTCGGCCCGTCTGCATCTTCCTGATCCTGCAAGCGGAATATTTTGTATTCATCGAAAAAACCGGTGGCCATGATGGCCGGGATCTGTTCCTGCTTTTGCCAGCTCAACCATTGGTCTGCAATTGCCCAGTCAACCTGTATCGTAATATTATAAACGGTCATCGATCTGCATTTTTATTTCTGCATACACCGGACAGTGATCACTGTGTTTTACGCCGGGATATATTTCAGCAGCGACCAGATTCGGCCTGAGCCCGGCTGTAGCATTGATATAATCGATCCTCCATCCTTTGTTCTGATCGCGCACGTGCGGAAAGCGCTGGCTCCACCAACTGTAGCGGTGCGGTTCCGGATGAAATTGCCTGAACACATCGATCCATCCGGTTTCGAAAAATTTATCCATCCATGCCCTTTCTGCAGGCAGGAATCCGGAGGAATTTTTATTTCCTTTCGGGTCATGGATATCGATCTCTTTATGGGCAATATTGTAATCTCCGCAAAGGATCAATTTCGGATAAGTCTGCTTCAGCTTTTCGAGATAAAGCATGAACTCATCGAGCCATTTGTATTTAAAGCCCTGCCGTTCTTCTCCGGAAGTGCCGGAAGGAAAATACGCATTGATCAGCCTGATGTCTCCGAAGTCGAGCTGAATCACCCGGCCTTCATCATCGCTCACTTTATGACCGGTTCCGTATTCCACATGGTCAGGCTCTTTTTTGCTGAACACCGCCACTCCGCTGTATCCTTTTTTCTGGGCGCTGAACCAGTAATCATGAAATCCCAGCCCGGTGAACAAAGTATGCGCCACATTGTCTTTATGCGCTTTGGTTTCCTGCACGCAAATGATATCTGCCGGATCTGTTTTCAGCCATTCAATAAAACCCTTGTTCATAGCGGCCCTTATGCCATTAACATTATAACTGATGATGCGCATGAAGAATATAGATGAGATTGCACTAAATTCGGATTGCAATTTACTATTTGTGAAAATATTCTGTTGTTATGGAACAAGCGGTCAGTGAAAAACCCGTGCCAAGACAAAGTCAGGAAAGGATCATTCCTCCCGAAGAGCCGGTTTATCTCGACGGCCCTAAGAGCCGGGGTTATGAATTATTGTTTGCCTTGAAAGTATTCTGGCAGTTCATCAAAGGATTCAGGGTATTGCATTTTGTCGGGCCCTGCATTACTGTTTTCGGATCGGCAAGGTTTACGGAAGATCATAAATATTACAAGCTGGCCAGGGAATTCGGAAAGCGGATCGCGGAGATCGGCTTTACAACGATGACAGGAGGCGGCCCCGGCATCATGGAAGCCGCCAACAGGGGGGCATTTGAAAACGGCGGCACTTCAGTGGGCTGCAATATTCAGCTTCCCTTTGAACAGAAGCCCAATCCATACATGCATAAATCGCTTACGATCGAATATTTTTTTATTCGGAAAACGATGCTGCTGAAATATTCCTATGCCTTCATTGTAATGCCCGGCGGCTTTGGAACCATGGATGAATTCTTCAGTACGCTTACGCTCATCCAGACCAAAAGCATAACCCAGTTCCCCATGGTGTTGTTCGGAAAGGAATATTACAAATCATTGCTGCAGGAGATCGAATCCATGGCCAGGGAAGGAACCATTACCAAGGCCGATATGTCGCTCGTATTGGTTACCGACAGCGTTGATGAGGCGATGGATCATATCAGCAACTTCATTACGAAGAACTACAAGATAAAGCCCAGGAGAAGATTGTGGTGGCTGTTTGAAAAAAGATAATTATCCATGCAGTTTTTTTCCAACCGGAAATACCAGACCGAGGTTCAGGATCATTTCATAAGTGCCGAAAGCCTGTTTGGCCTTTCCCTGGTAAACCTGTAAACCGGAATAGCGCGCATAATCGAGCTTGTTAGTATATTCGAGATATACATATCTGAAGAAAGTTGCCCGCAAAGCGCCTTCCACTCCGATATTCCATCCGCCGAATTGAAAGTCCGGATCGTTCTTCTGCCCGAATAAACTGTTCTCAACATGCGGGATCACCGGGCCTATGCCTGCCTTGCCCAGGAAATCGATCTTTATTTTTTCATTGGTCTGATGGTAAACATGCCAGCGTTTAACGATATTGAAGAGCAGGAAATTCGCCCCGTTGTTCAGGTAATAATAAAAACCGTTTTGGGCATTGAAGGCTATGGTGCTGTCTACCGGATGGTTGTCCAATTTTCCTTTTATATGCGCATTCTGGTCGGCAAAAATGAATTTGGTATGATCGAAATTGATCTCGAACCCCAATCCTTTTTCTTCATTGAAAATATAGCCGATGCGGTAATTGTATTGAGGGATGGTCAATGCCTTGCTGAACAGGCCTTCATTCCATCCCTTATGATCGTGACCTGAAATATTGTTGAATGTGTAATCGTTTCCTAAGGAAGGCTGGGAAACGTGCACGTTGCTATGGGTGTACCATTCGGTGTTATAGCCCCAGGAAAAATAAAGTTCTCCTTTTCTTTTGCTGCGTCCTTTCTGTTGCGCCAGGCTCAGCATAGGCACGAATGCCAGCAAAGCGATCACGGCGACGCTGTACGTCTTAAATTCTTTCATTGTCGAGAAGTCCTGAATATTATTCGCATTACGTTTATGCGGATAATATTGTTCGGAATTAATTTAAGGTCGAACACGAAACTACGACAAAAAATTGTTTGAAAATGAGATTCAGTGCAGGAAACCTTAATCCAGCAAGGGTCTCAGCCATTTTTCAGCCTCTGCATCGCTTATGCCTTTGCGTTTGGCATAATCCGAAAGCTGGTCTTTTTCGATCTTTCCCACTCCAAAGTATTTGCTTTCCGGGTTGGCAAAATACCATCCGCAAACAGAGGAAGCAGGATACATGGCCAGCGATTCGGTGAGCGTGATGCCTGTTGTTGCTGTTCCGCCGAGCAGCTCGAAGAGTTTGCGTTTTTCGGTGTGATCCGGACAGGCAGGATAGCCCGGGGCGGGCCTTATGCCGAGGTATTCTTCATGAATGAGCTGTTCGTTGGAAAGCTGTTCGTTCCTGGCATAACCCCAGTATTGCTTACGCACTTTTTCATGCAACAGTTCTGCAAATCCTTCTGCCAGCCTGTCGGCCAATGCCTGCAGTATAATTTTATTGTAATCGTCATTATCCTTGATAAAATGCTGAATATGCGGCTCGATCCCCTGGATGGTAACGCTGAATGCGCCGATATAATCCTGCTTTCCTGTTTCTTCCGGCGCAATAAAATCAGCCAGGGAAATATTGGGTTGATCCTCTGCTTTTTTTATCTGCTGGCGGAGAAATTCGAGGTGGAGAGTTGAGGTCTGATGTCCGAGGTCTGAAGTCTGAGGGCTGAAGTCCGAAGTCTGATGCGCTGCATCCTGTTTTCCGATTTCCGACTTCTGACCTCTGACTTCGGATTGCGGGCTCACTGCTACCGTGTCCGGCGCTGTGGCAACTGCCGGCCAGAAGCCGATCACGCCTCTTGCAGTCAACCATTTTTCATCGATGATCTTTTGAAGCAGGGCTTTTGCATCATTGAATAGCTTGGTGGCTTCTGCACCTATTTTTTTATCGCTCAGTATTTGAGGGAATTTGCCATGCATTTCCCAGGCAATGAAAAAAGGCTGCCAGTCAATATAATGCGTAATTTCTTCCAGGGGATATGCATCGAATATCTTTGTTCCGAAGAAGGAAGGTTTTACCGGGGTGAATGCGTTCCAGTTAATCTTTAGCTTGTTCTGCTGTGCCTGTTCATAAGTAAGATATTGTTTGGCCGTTTTCTTGCTTCCGAAATCGTTCTTCAGCTTCGTATATTCCTTACCGATAGTTTCCAGGAAAACAGGCTTTTGATCGCCGAGCAGGGAGCCTGCAACAGTCACGCTTCGCGAAGCATCCAGCACATGCACCACGCCATGTTCATATTCCGGAGCGATCTTAACGGCAGTATGCATGCGCGAAGTGGTGGCTCCTCCGATCAGCAGGGGCTGCCGCATGTTCCTCCTGCTCATTTCCCTGGCCACATGAACCATCTCATCGAGCGAAGGGGTGATAAGGCCGCTCAGTCCGATGATATCTACATTTTCTTTTTCTGCAGTATCGAGGATCTTGTCTGCCGGAACCATTACCCCGAGATCGATGATATCGTATCCATTGCATCCCAATACCACACCTACAATATTTTTACCGATATCATGTACATCTCCCTTAACCGTAGCAAGCAGTATCCTGGCAGCTCCTGCTTCTTCCTGATCCTGGCCTCTTGCCTGCCTTCGCTGTTCTTTCTCTTCTTCTATATAAGGGGTAAGTATGGCCACTGATTTTTTCATTACGCGGGCGCTTTTCACTACCTGGGGTAAGAACATTTTACCGCTTCCGAAAAGATCGCCGACCACATTCATTCCATCCATCAGCGGCCCCTCAATTACATCGAGCGGCTTGGGATATTTCAGCCTGGCTTCTTCGGTGTCTGCTTCAATAAAATCGGTGATGCCGTTTACAAGGGCGTGTTTCAGGCGTTCTTCAACAGTGCCGCTTCTCCAGGCTTCGTCCTTCTTTTCTTCCTTGTCCTTGCCTTTTACCGTTTCTGCAAAAGCGATCAGCTTTTCGGTGGCTTCATTATTATTATTGTTGCGGTTGAGTATAACGTCTTCGCATAGTTGCCGCAACTGCGGTTCAATTTCGTCGTATACGATCAACTGTCCGGCATTGACGATACCCATGTCCATGCCCGCCCTGATGGCATGATAAAGGAACACACTGTGCATGGCTTCGCGAACGGGCTCATTGCCGCGAAAAGAAAAAGAAAGATTGCTGACGCCGCCGCTGATCTTTACCAGCGGAAATTTTTGCTTGATGATGCGCGTGGCTTCAATAAAATCAACACCATAATTATTGTGCTCTTCCAGGCCGGTGGCCACCGCAAAAATATTGAGGTCGAAAATGATGTCTTCCGGGTTGAAATCCAGCTCTTCCGTAAGTATCCGGTAAGCCCTCTCCGCGATCTCCACTTTTCTTTCCATGGTGTCGGCCTGGCCTTTTTCATCGAAAGCCATCACGATCACGGCTGCGCCATAGCTTTTGCAAATGATGGCCTGCTCCTTGAATTTCTCCACTCCCTCCTTCATGGAGATGGAGTTGACGATGCATTTGCCCTGCACGCATTTCAGCCCCGCTTCAATGATGGAGAATTTTGAAGAATCGATCATGATGGGGATCTTCGCAATATCGGGCTCGCTTTGGATGAGGTTCAAAAACGTGGTCATGGCTTTTTCGCCATCGAGCAGGGCGTCGTCCATATTCACGTCCAGTATCTGCGCTCCGTTCTCCACCTGCTGCCTTGCCACGCTCAGGGCTTCTTCATATTTGTTTTCCCTGATGAGGCGGGCAAATTTTTTGGAGCCGGTGATATTGGTGCGCTCGCCGATATTCACAAAATTGGTCTCGGGGCGGATGACCAGCGGTTCAAGACCTGCTAATCTCAGATAGGGTTTTATGGAATTCGTTTCCGACATAGTGCTTTTCTTTTTCCGATCCATTCATTAAGCAACGGCTTCTTCCAATACCGGCGGCTTCCGCGGACTGATATGCTTTACATGCTCTGCAATGTGTTTGATATGATCGGGAGTAGTGCCGCAGCATCCGCCCACGATATTTACAAACCCCTCCTGCGCCCATTCTTCAATGAAATGGGCCGTCTGCTCGGGCAGTTCATCATATTCGCCCATGGCATTGGGCAGGCCCGCATTGGGATATGCCGAAGTATAGCAGGTAGCGATCTGCGAAAGCTCCTCGATATGAGGACGCATTTGTGCAGCCCCAAGCGCGCAGTTGAGCCCGATGCTCAGTGGGTTGGCATGCATAACCGAAGTATAGAACGCTTCGAGTGTTTGTCCGCTGAGCGTGCGTCCGCTGGCGTCGGTAATGGTTCCGCTGATCATGATGGACAGCTCCTTCTGCCTGGTATCGCGGAAATATTTTTTTATGGCATAGATGGCTGCCTTGGCATTGAGGGTGTCGAATATGGTTTCGACAAGGAGCAGGTCAACACCGCCTTCCACCAATCCTTTCACCTGTTCATAATAGGCTGATGCCACTTCATCGAAGGTTACGGCCCTGAACCCGGGATTGTTCACATCAGGCGAAAGGGATAGCGTTTTGTTCATGGGGCCGATGGCGCCGGCAACGAATTTAGGGTCGGCGCCCTGATGTTCAGCTATGAACTCCGCTACAGCCTCTCTGGCAATTCTGGCTGCAGCGACATTGATCTCATAAGCCAGCTCTTCCATGTGGTAATCGGCCATGGATACCCGCTGGGCATTGAAGGTATTTGTTTCAATGATATCGGCGCCGGCCTGCAGGTATTCCTTATGGATTTCCTTAATGATCTGCGGTTGGGTAAGGCAAAGCAGGTCGTTATTGCCTTTCAGGTCTGAAGGCCAGTCCCTGAATCGCTCGCCCCGGTAATCATTTTCGGTTAGGCGGCGGCGTTGGATCATAGTGCCCATGGCCCCGTCGATGATGAGGATCCGTTCTTTGAGTAATTGCTGAATGGGTTTCATGTTTTCCTCCTTTTATGTCTGAACCGGGATTTTATACGATTTTTCTGATTTGCCTGATTTTTCCGGTTCATCTGATTTTTATAATAATACTATCAGGACAATCAGTTTAATCGCCTAAAATCATGGTTCGATAACTTATAAACGTTGGGAAGATAAAACCGGAAAGGCTTCCATGGCGTTTATTAGTTCAGTTTTTTGAGCTGCAGGCCGAACAATAAACAAATCCGCCTGTTGCAGGCGCAAATTTAGTGCATCGGGAGGTAAAATCAAAATGGGATTGGCTGCCCTCAGCGGTTGGATACATAGCTCTCCACGGGCTGCCGGTTGCTGATGGAGCGGCCGAGGGTCATTTCATCGGCATATTCGAGCTCGCCGCCGAAAGCGATGCCCCTGGCGATGGTGGTGATTTTGAGGGGAGATGACTTGAGCTTTTTCTGGATATAATAAATAGTGGTATCGCCCTGGATATTGGGATTGAGCGCAAAGATCAGCTCCTGGGTCTGCTCTTTCTGCACCCGGCTGATCAGCGATTCGATATTGAGCTGGTCGGGGCCGATGCCATCGAGTGGCGAGATGATGCCTCCCAGCACATGATAGGTTCCGCGGTATTGCT
>CAYYZJ010000234.1:0-2267 GCA_964475615.1 uncultured Flavitalea sp.
ATCCTGAACAGGCTTTCGGCAAAAACATTATTTACCGATGTTGGAAATGCAGATTGTATATTGACCAGTTGCTTTACCGCTCCCGCTATATTTACGCCATCTACCATGGGCATCGTTTTACCGTCGCCCCTCGGAAATCCATAACTGGCCGCATCGAATACAGTATGGGTAGGCCGCCAGGTTTCCAGCCTGATCACGTGGCATTCCTTCGACTGCGCCTGGCCCACGGCATAAGCCACTTTATTGGCCTCGATCTGGCAGTCGATCACGTCTATCAGCTCATCATTCTGCTGATAGCTTGGCGTAAGCATTACGCCGACAATAAAATTCCGGATAGCGCATTGCCTGATCTGGATAGCTGTTGATCCGCCACGGTTTAATCCCTTGATGCAGAAACGATGCAGACCGGGATACATATCCGAATTGTTGCCATAATAAGTGGAATCGGAAAAGGGGCTGATACAAATCCCGCTGTAAGGCGAAGCAGGAACATCTCTTGTCGACCCGTCCTTCCATTCGTCAAAAGAAAGCGTATCTACCTGGATCGGCGTTAATGAATTGGGGAAGATGAATTTCCCGGTTATCACCAGATTTTCGATCCGCACGCCTTTGCCGGACTGAATGCCTATCGCAAACGTATTGTTGAACGTAGGCAATAGCTGCACAGACCCGCCGCTCGAATTTTTCGCCGGCGCAGACCCGACAATGCTGATGGATGATTGAAGAAACCCTTTGCCCGTAAACCGCGCAATCAACAGGGGCTGGGAGATTTTATAATTGCCGGCCGGCACATATAAGGTTCGCGGAGCTTTGGGATTGTTGAGTATATAATCGATGGCCTTCTGAAAAGGATACCAGTCATCATGCGAATTATCGCCGTAAGCGCCGAACCATTTCAGATTAATGAGATTGTCGACCGACCTTTTCATCCTTTCGCCGCCTGCAGTAACGAGGGTCATTACGCTGTCGTCGGGGGTACTGTGGTCGCCCGCATCGTACTGGAAATATCCGCTTTGCTCTTTGGCACTGACAAAGATCGTTTCGCCCGGCGAAAAAGGCTTATACGATCTTATGCTTGCGGGATTGACCAGCCTGAGCATGGACACGGCCATCGTATCTCTTTTCTGGGCAATGCCCTGCAAGCCGATGATACATCCTAACAATACGAATATCCTTTTCAAAGCACAGCATTTACCGGCGGAATTCAAAATAAGCATCAGCAGGAGGTCATTTGGATTTCGCTTTCGGCATCAACCGGATCTCCGGGCCGGCATTGGGCATATTGTCGGTCTGCCCAAGCAGCCTGAGCTTTTTAAGCGCAGGCATGTCTTCAATCTTATTCATATCCGGTACCAGGCAGGCCATATTATCCGGCTCTATCCGGTATACCGAAGAACCATCTGAAGTGGTATGCGATAATTTTCCATGAAGGATTTTTTTATTGCTGTAGGCTTCAATGAACGCGTTCATGAGCTTTTCTTTTCCTGAAGTATCCGGACTTGTGGAAAAAAGCTTCGGGCCGGGCAACTGGTAGGACTTATCTAAAAAATCCGGAGCAGGCAATGAAAGCCCTTGCGCATTTTTATTGCTTTGCCCGAAAGCAATATTGGTTGCCAGCAGCAAAAGAAAAAGACTTTTTTTCATGGCGATTTTTTTTTGTTGTGACTGACTGATCCCTGTAAGGTTAAATTTACCGCTTATTTTTCTTATACCAATTGATCAGTCCATTGGTCGATGCATCATGGCTGCTTACTTCCTCATCATTTTCCAGTTGCGGCAGTATCTTGCCTGCCAGTTGCTTTCCCAATTCAACTCCCCATTGATCGAATGTAAAAATATTCCAGATCACTCCCTGCACAAAGATCTTGTGCTCGTACAAGGCGATCAGCCTGCCCAGGGTAAACGGAGCGATCTCCTTGATGAGGAAAGAATTTGTAGGCCGGTTTCCGCTGAACAATCGAAACGGGATCAGCTCCGGCTTCACGTTTTCGGCAATAAGTTCCTCCCTGGTCTTTCCGTTCATCAGGGCCTCTGTCTGGGCAAAGAAATTGGACAATAATTTTACATGATGGTCTCCGATCGGGTTATGGCTGATGGCAGGCGCAATAAAATCGCAGGGGATCAGCACCGTTCCCTGGTGGATGAGCTGGTAAAAAGCATGCTGGCCATTGGTTCCCGGCTCTCCCCAAACCACCGGGCCTGTTGAATAGGTTACGGGATTGCCGTTGCGGTCAACGCTTTTTCCATTGCTCTCCATATTGCCCTGC
>CAYYZJ010000235.1:0-2322 GCA_964475615.1 uncultured Flavitalea sp.
CATAACCGCTTTTCCCAAATTGCATGATGCCTGCGATCCGCATAGTTTTGTTGTGGGCTTTGCAGGAGTGAACGTGGGCATCTTTACCGATATCGGCCGCCCTTGCGAGCACGTGATCAGCCATTTTCAGCAATGCCATGCCGCTTTTCTGGAAGCCAATTATGATGAGGTATTGCTGCAGAACGGCCGCTATCCCTATGTTTTAAAGAACCGCATCCGCGGAGGCCTGGGGCATTTATCCAATAAACAGGCTTTTGAGCTGTTTACCGGATACCGGCCGGCATTCATGAGCCATCTGCTGCTTTCCCATCTTTCGGAAGACAATAATGATCCCGCACTGGTGCGCGAGCTTTTCAGCAGGCAGGTATCGAATACTGAAATCATCATTGCCTCAAGATATAAAGAAACACCGGTATTCAATATCAGCTCAGGCACTTCTATGGAGGCCAACAGCAGAATGACTAACGATGATGTTCACCCGCTTCAGCTTTCTTTGTTCAATTTATAAAATTTCATTCCTCAATTGCAGGCTGTAAACAATATTCACTGCCATTAAAAGAACTGCTGAAACCCACCTGATCCTGGGAAGGATCCAATCGATAAAATAGAAGAGCAGCAGGGTTACCAGTGTAACGAAGAGCGGGCCAAAAATAACGAGCAATCCGCCGAGTTCCATTTTATCGTACGGTGCTCCGAGGTTGGCTATCAACCAGGATGCCAGACCGCTGCCCAGCAGCGCCAATACCGCAATGCTTTTCGATTCTTTGATGGCCATCGGACGAACAGAGTTATTTTTTTCAAGATACAAAAATGCCCTGAACCCGTGATTTTTTGTGCTAACGATCTTCAGGGCCGGCTTAATCTTAGTTTTTCCAGCGCCGGTTCATCGACAACAGTGATCTTCCTGCCGGCAATGCGGATTATCTTTTCTTTTACCAGCTCATTGAGCGTCCTGAACAGGGTTTCGTAAGTAGTGCCGGTATAGGATGCAATATCCTGGCGGGAGAGGGTTATTCTGATCATGCCGTCTTTGGTGAGGCCGAATCTTTTTTTGAGCTGAAGCAGGGTCTCTGCCAAACGGCCTTTTACATCGAGATGAGCGAGATTGTTCATCCTGCTTTCCGCTTCCTGAAGCTCATTGCTGTAGAATTTTAAAAGCTGATAAGTGAGCTCATGATTCAGTTTCAGGCTGCTTTCATAAAAAGCGAGATCGATAAAACAAACGACCGACGGTTCAAGGGCAGTAGCGGTAACAGGATATGTTTTTTTATTGCCCCATCCGCGGTAGCCGATCATATCTCCTTTTTTCGCAAAATGGAGGATGAGCTCTTTTTCATTCCCCCATTGCTTATGCACCTTTACCGTTCCGGAATAAAGAAAATAGATTCCCTGTACCGGCTGCCCTTCCCTGAAGATCGTTTCTCCTTTTTTGATCCTGAAGTTTTTTCGATGAGCCGATATCAGGGGCAGCCATTCCTGCACACTATGTCTGCATACAAAACAGGTGTTCAGGTCGCAGGTAACAGGTTTTTGCTTCATGCTTGAATGGATCGGCAAATTTAGATATAATATTAATCATATTAACAAATAGTAAATAAAATTATCGTGCTTTTAAATATGATTTATATCATATTTTTGTATTCTAAATACAGATTATGGAAAACGATCAATTGAATACACCGTTCACCAAGGCATTGATGGCCGGTTTGTTTGCCGGCGTGGCATCAACGATTGTATGTGTGGTATATAATTCCATTTACAGGGAAATATCTTCCTTTCAGTTAACCTCGATCATCAATGTCAGCACCATCATCTTTATGGTGCCGCTGTTGCTATTGCCCGTGGGCTTTATCTATTATGCCCTGAGCAGGTATAAACATGCCAATTTGTGGTATACTGTACTGCTGGTTGTTCTAACGCTTCTGTTCGTATGGATCGATTATCATATTCAACGGAGCCCCGACCCGGTTTTAAACAATGAATTCAGGCAGTTGCTGCTGGGCATTATCATCATCTCAGGCCTGGCCGGCCTTTTTGTTCCTTATCTGGTTACGCATGAAACAGGCATTTTATAACGGTTACCCTCAATGGCAAAATACAATACGTTGAATGGAGGCATTCCCATTTCCATATCCCTGACCTCCACGCTCGAATCTGAAGACATCAATCCGCAAAAGACACCCGACAAAAAGCGAACCATCATCATCGCCCTTATCGCAACCGGCATTGCCATTGCCGTAAGTTGTATTGCCCGGCTGCTCATCTACCTCATCAATATAGTGACCAATCTGGCTTTTTACGGTCATTTATCCGTGGTGGCTT